>CANJOS010000040.1 GCA_947476015.1 Comamonadaceae bacterium
GGTATTTACGACATGAAGGTGAGCAATCAAAAAGGCGAAGTGATTGCCATGTTCAGAGGCAAGAGTGCGCAAATTCAAGGCACGGTCATTCCTGAATAAAGTGGGGGTATTTTTTGATGAGTCAATCTTCGCGTTTACCTTTAGAGCCTATTGAAAGCGCCAGTGTTGATGAGTTGCGCTCTTTGCAACTCAAGCGTTTAAAAGCCACACTCCAGCACGCTTATGACAACTCGCCAGTTTACAAAGTCAAGTTTGACGAGGTCGGCGTGCATCCCAGCGATTGCCATACATTGGCCGATTTGGCCAAATTCCCTTTCACCACCAAAGCTGATTTGCGCGACAGTTATCCCTACGGCATGTTTGCTGTACCGCGTTCGGGTTGTTCTCGCATTCATGCTTCCAGCGGCACCACCGGCAAACCCACCGTGGTGGGCTACACACAGCGCGACATCGACACATGGGCCACTGTGGTGGCTCGCAGCATTCGTGCTGGCGGTGCCCGAGCGGGTGACATGGTGCATGTCAGTTATGGCTATGGCCTTTTCACGGGCGGCTTGGGCGCGCACTATGGCGCAGAAAAACTAGGCCTTACGGTGGTGCCTTTTGGTGGCGGCCAAACAGAGCGTCAAGTTCAACTCATCCAAGATTTCAAACCCGACATCATCATGGTGACACCCAGTTACATGTTGGCCATTGCCGATGAATTTGAACGCCAAGGCATTGACCCTCGCAGAAGTTCGTTGCGAATCGGTATTTTTGGTGCAGAGCCTTGGACCAACGACATGCGCGTGGCCATTGAGCGTCGCATGGACATTGACGCAGTCGATATTTATGGCCTCTCAGAAGTGATGGGACCAGGCGTGGCAAGCGAGTGTATTGAAACCAAAGATGGCCCCACCATTTGGGAAGATCATTTCTACCCTGAAATCATCAACCCTGAAACGGGAGAGATTATGGCAGATGGTGAAATGGGGGAATTGGTTTTCACCAGTCTGACCAAAGAAGCCTTGCCCATCATCCGCTACCGAACACGCGATCTCACGTGCTTGTTGCCTGGCACAGCAAGGACCATGCGCCGAATGGAAAAAATCACCGGCAGAAGCGACGACATGATGATCGTTCGGGGAGTGAACGTGTTTCCTTCGCAAATTGAAGAATTGATCTTGAAGCGGCCTGAGTTGGCGCCTCACTATCAATGTGTTTTAACGCGTGAAGGTCCTATGGACAACTTGAAGGTGGCAGTTGAAACGCGTTCTGGCTTGAAACCTGACAGCATCGAGGCTCGAGCCGCCGCCAAAATGTTGCAACACGAAATCAAGGTTTACACGGGCAGCAGTGCGGAAATTGATTTGCGTGCAGAAGGTGGCGTTGAACGAAGCCAAGGCAAAGCCAAGCGCGTGCTTGACTTGCGCGGAAAATAAAGCTTAAGCCAAGTCGCCGTCGAGCCATGCGCTAGTGCGTTGGCTGTGAATATTTTGGGTGTGTGTGTGGCTGAGGCGCCAAGTGTGCACATCGTTGGGAATGTTCAGATCGAGCGTCAATATTTTTTGATCGCGCGAAATGGTAGCCACAGCTTTTTTGTCTGTCCCCAACAGCATCGTGAGGTCCTCTAGTTTTTTCAAACGCCAAGTTTGAGATTTCAATTTTTTGTTGCCAACGGCCCACCATTCATCGCCTGCAGCCATGCCCGCGCGTTCGGCTGCGCCGCCCCGCAACACTGCCTTGATGTGAATCACACCTTGATTCTCTGTGACGCGAAGCCCTAGGCGTTGTGCCATTTGGGGTGGATCTTCGTGAACCACCACGCCGTGTGAAGACAGAAGTGTTTTCAGTGGCAACTCTTGTGTGCTGTGAACCCAAGATTTGATTTCTTTTTTCCAGCTGCGACCTGTTTGAGTTTCTAGTTCTGCCAACAGATCTGCTTCTTTCAAAGGGCCGCCTTGGCAGCGCTGCCATAGCCCTCGCATCACGAGGTCCAAATTACAAGTACTTTCAGCGCGCAAGCTAAGGTCGAGGCAGATCGCCACCAAGGCACCCTTGGTGTAATAACTGATGGTGGCGTTGGGCGTATTTTCGTCTTGACGGTAGTATTTCACCCAAGCGTCAAAACTGGCTTGCGCCACCGATTGAATTTGTCGCCCCGGCGCTTGCAAGACCATGTTGATGGTTTTGTTCAGGAGTTTGAAATACGTGGCGTCATCAATCAGCTTGGCTCTGCGCAAAAACAAGTCATCGTAGTAACTGGTAAAGCCTTCAAAGAACCAGAGAAGTTCGGTGTAATTTTCCTGGGTGTAGTCGTAGCGCTTGAACTCTGCAGGCCGGAGTTGCTTCACATTCCAAGTGTGAAAATATTCGTGACTGATGAGACCCAGCAAAGTGACATAACCCTCCGACATTTTTTTGATGGCCACTTGCGGTAGGTCGCGTCTGTTGCAAATGAGGGCTGTTGAGTTACGGTGCTCTAAACCACCATAGCCGTCTTCCACGGCATTCAGCATGAACACATAGCGTTTGTAGGGTGCTTTCGAAGCCCCTTTTTTGTCATGCCAGAACTGAATTTCTGTTTCGCAAATTTTTTGTGTGTCAGCCAAGAATCGGGCACTGTCAAAAGAGGGTGTGGCACCCGCCACCACAAATTCGTGAGGAATACCACAAGCAGTAAATTCACCGCGCCAAAAGTTACCCAACTCAAACGGACAGTCCACCAATTCGTCGTAGTTTTCTGCGCGGTATTCACCAAAACCTTGCCTGTTAACTTTGATGGCTTGAAGACCTGTTGCAACGGACCATGAAGTATCTTGGGGCATTTCGAGTGTCAGGGCATGCAAGCTGTCTTCTTGACCCTGAACGCACAAGCACAGGCTGGTGCCATTGAAGAAGCCTCGCTGAGAATCGAGCCAAGCAGTTCGAACGGAATTGTCGAATGCGTAAACCTCATAGCTCAATTGCAGCGTTTGGTGAGCTTTGGAAGCGATTTTCCACTGACTCTTGTTTTCTTGCAGAACCGGTACAGATTTACCAGCTTGTTGCGCTTTCAGGTTTTGCAAGTTCTTTGAAAATTCACGCACCAAATAGCTGCCCGGAATCCAAACAGGCAGAGAAACAATCTGAAGCGCTGCCGGGTTTTCAATGTGCAGCGTCACTTTGAACAAGTGCGCGTTTGTCTGGCTAGCATCTACTGTGTAGTGAATGGCCGGAAGTACTTTTTTCAAGCTCATGTGGCTGCCGCTCCAATGAGGCAACTCAAGGCCGCGACAACGGTGAGATGCAAGCGCATGGGGAGCCATTCTTGAATGCCAGCGACGACATAGGTCTTGCGGTCAACGGCATAGCAGATCCCCAAAATGACGGCCAACAGAGGCAAACCTGCATAGGCTGGCATGCTGATGGCCACCCAGGCCATCAGTGAGGGCGCAACGCCCCATGCGAAATGAAAGAAGGGCGCGTTGTGCATGCGAGAGGCATTGCGAAAACCAATGCCCCAATGAATACCCCCTAAAAAAGAAACAATGGCGGCCGCATAGCCTGCCAAGGCCAAAGCCACAAATGGGTGTAATTCTGAGTCGACCAGCCAAAGCAAAATGGCCAAGCCAATGAACGGCAAGAGACCCGCATAGGCGAGCCACTTGACTTGTTTGCGGGTGCGATCGGGGTGCTTGTTCATGGCTTGACCGAATTCAACAAGGTTTCCACTTGGGCTGAGTCAATGGCGCCTGGGACCCGCGTGCCATCGGCAAAGAAAAGAGTGGGTGTGCCACTGATTCGATTCTTTTTGCCAAACTCCACGATGGCTTCAATGTTGTGGTTGTCACACGCGGCCGCGGGTGGGTTGACGCCTTGAAGCATCCAATCGTTCCAAGTTTTCGCCCTGTCTTTGGCACAGGCAATGTTGCGTGATTTCACTTTGGAATCTTCGCCCAGAACCGGATACATCAGGTGATAAACCGTGACGTTGTCAATTTTTTGCAGGTCTTTTTCAAAGCGTTTGCAATACCCACAGTTGGGGTCTGCAAACACGACCAACTTCCGTTTGCCGTTGCCTTTGACTTGGGTGAAGGCATATTTGACGGGCAGGCTGTCAAAGGGAATGGCGGAGAGTTTGTCGCTGCGCTCTTCTGTGAGGTTGCGCTTTTGTTTGGTGTCAATCAATGCACCTTGGATGAGAAAGTCGCCTTTGGCATCGGTGTAAAAAATCTCGTTGCCTTGAACTCGAATTTCGAATACGCCGGGCATGGGGGTTTTACTCACTTCTTCAATTTTGGGCAGAGAGGGCAAACGCTCAGCCAATGTTTTTTTCAAATTAGCATCTTGCGCCAAGAGCTTGGTGCTGAATAAAAGCAGAAGTGCCGCTGATAAAAAATAAGTCAAACGCATGCGAAAGGATCCTCGGGGTTCTGAAGACTGAATTAACGGGTCGAGGGCTTCATGGCTTGTTGTGCCATCCAGCCTTTGAGGGGACTGAGTCGATTGAAACCCGACATGCCCCAGTTGCGTATTTTTTGCACAGGCAGTGAGCTTTGCGCGAAAAGTGTTTGAAGTCCATCGGTCACGAAACCCATGGCCAAGACCTCTGCCTGCCTAGCGCGCGCATAACGCCTGAGCAGTTTGGGGTCGTTCAAGGGACGCCAGAATTCTCTGTTTTGAATGACACGAGAAAGCTCCGTCACATCGGCCAAGCCCACATTCAGGCCTTGACCGGCCAAAGGATGCATGGCGTGGGCTGCATCGCCCGCGAGTGCAAAGGCCGGGGGAGAAAGCAATGACTTGGCGTTGTCAGACGAGTGGGGCATCAGCCCAGTCCATTGCGACGCTCTGGCCAATTGCAAGGGCCAAACAGCACGCTCACTGATCAATTGAATTTCGCCCGCGATGTTGTGACTGGCCAATTGCAGGTGGGCACAAAAATCAAGGGCCTCAACATTGAGAAGCTCTTGCGCTCGTTGGGGTGTCAGTGACCAAACCACAGCCCAATCATGGCTGGCTTCACCGCCAATGGGCAAGAAGGCCAAAATTTCGGGCCCCAGGGTATTTTGAAACCATTGACGCGCCACTTGCCCATGCGGCGCAGTGGTTTGGATGCGGCAAGCCAAAGCATGTTGTGCGTAATGTTTGACGTCAAAGCACACGCCCAATTCAGAGCGAGTTTGGCTGGTACGGCCTTCGCAAATCACGGTCAATGGCGCGCTGACACTGTCAGGAGTTTCTGTGATCAGGGGTTGATAGCTCACGGCATCGGCCAACTTCTTCTCTAGGGATGGCACGTCAACCATCCAGTTGAGCGCCGCAACCCCTTGCGCGCTGGCATCAAATACCAAATGCCCCCCTTGATCCCCTTGCACATGCATTTTTAAGATGGGGGTGCAGGCCGTGCCTTCTGGCCAGCAGCGTAATTCCGAGAGTAAATTTTTAGATGCCAAATTCAAAGAGTAAGCTCTGACATCACTGTGACCCGAGTGTGTGGCGGCGGCAGGTTGATGAACCAAGGCCACACGCAAGCGCTGCGAAGCCAGCAACAAAGCCAAGCTTCGGCCGACGATGCCTGCGCCTCGAATACAAACGTCAAAAGTAGAAGAAGAAAGTGACATGGTTGAGATTGTAGAAGGCGTTCATTCAAATGTCCCAAACCAGCTCAATGCCAAATTGGGCCTTGAAATCGACCATGTCTTGGGGCGAATCGATGTCTATGCGGTAGTGAACATTGGTGGTGACCCACTGGTGAAACAGTTCAGGGTGTTCTTGTCGCCATGTTTTGCCGCCCGGCAAAGCGCTCGGGTTGTGCGCGCCAATATCGCGGGCAGCATTCAACAAGTCGTGCATGACTTGCGCTTGCATCATCACGGGGTTGCCAGGCTGGCCGTTGACACTTGGCTGCAACATTTGGGTATGGGGCGGCCTGTGTTTAACCGCCGCAATCAGGTTTTTTAAATCTGCAGCATCGATGAGGGGTTGATCTGCCAACCCCACCAAGAGCCAGTCGGGGTTCAGAGTTTGGGCTTTGGCCAATCCCACATGCAAAGAACTGTTTTGGCCATTGACCGGCTCGGGGTTCAAGACCGTGTGCAAGTTCATCCGATCTTGGACTGGGCTTTGATTGAGCCTGACCGAACTCTTTTTCAGGGATCTTTCGAGGGTGTCTGCGTGATGGCCCAAAACCAAGACAGTTTCATCCACACCGGATGCTTCCAAAGCATCTATCAGGCGTTCTAAAAGGCTTTGCCCCTCCCATTTCAGCAGGCATTTTGGCTGCCCGCCCATTCTTGAAGCAGTGCCCGCAGCCAAAACCACAGCCACCACGCGCAGGCGTGGGCATACTGGTTTGAGTGAACAAGTGACCTGAGCTTCTGTCATGAATGGAAATTAGACCACGCGCACCCTTTAAAATCCCTGATTATTCGCAGAATCCAAGAAAGTCTTCCATGAGCCTCAAATGTGGCATTGTGGGCCTGCCCAATGTGGGCAAGTCCACCCTTTTCAACGCCTTGACCAAAGCGGGCATTGCGGCCGAGAACTATCCTTTTTGCACCATCGAGCCCAATACGGGGGTGGTAGAGGTGCCCGATCATCGTTTGAACGAATTGGCCGCCATCATCAGTCCAGAGCGCGTTGTTCCTGCGATTGTGGAGTTTGTGGACATTGCAGGCTTGGTGGCAGGTGCCAGCACGGGTGAGGGGCTTGGCAATAAATTTTTGGCGCACATTCGTGAAACAGATGCCACCATCAATGTGGTTCGGTGTTTTGAAGATGTCAACGTGATTCACGTCGCAGGCAAGGTCGATCCGATCTCAGACATCGAGGTGATTCAAACGGAGTTGTGTTTGGCCGACTTGTCCGCCGTTGAAAAAGGTTTGCACCGCGTGACCAAAACAGCGCGCTCTGGCGACAAAGAGTCCATCAAACTGGTGGCTATTTTGGAAAAATGCCAAGCCTCTTTGAACGAAGGCAAACCTGTTCGGACCATTGATTTCAGCAAAGAAGAGCGCCCGCTCTTGCAACAATTTTTCTTGATCACAGCCAAGCCGGCCATGTTTGTGGCCAACGTGGCGGAAGACGGCTTTGAAAATAACCCGCTTCTAGACCGTCTGAAAGATTACGCGGCGGCTCAAAACGCACCTGTGGTGGCCATCAGTGCCAAACTGGAAGCTGAAATGTCTGAGATGTCCGATGAAGACAAACAGATGTTTTTAGAAGAGCTGGGTCAAACCGAACCGGGCCTGAACCGTTTGATCCGTGCTGCTTACAATTTGCTGGGCCTTCAAACTTACTTTACGGCAGGTGTGAAAGAAGTTCGCGCTTGGACCATTCATGTAGGCGATACCGGCCCGCAAGCAGCTGGCGTGATTCACACCGATTTTGAAAAGGGTTACATCCGCGCACAGACCATTGCTTACGATGACTTCATCAGCTACAAAGGCGAGCAGGGTGCAAAAGATGCTGGCAAGATGCGCGCTGAAGGCAAAGAGTACGTGGTCAAAGATGGCGATGTGATGAACTTCTTGTTCAGCAGTTAAGCCAATCTTTGTTCTCAATGTCATCCTTGTTCGGCACTGACATGTTGCTGGTTGCTGCAGTCTGTACTGCAGCGATCATTTGCGGCGGTGTGATCAAAGGCACTCTGGGCGTGGGCTTGCCATTGCTCGCAGTTCCTGTCATGTCCTTGTTCATCAGCAGCACCCAGGCCATCGCGCTGGTTTCGGTGCCGGTCTTGGTCTCCAACATTTGGCAAGTGTGGCAAGAAGGCAGTTTAAAGGCCAGCCTGAAAAGGTTTTGGCCACTCATGCTGACACAAGCCTTGATGACGATTGGCTCAGTCTATTGGACCTTGTCTTTCAGTGTCAGTGAGCTGAACAGAGTGCTGGCCTTTGCATTGATCTTGGCTGTGGTTTTGATGGCCTTCAAACCCAGCTTCAACATTCCCCCTGAGAAAGAGCCCATGACCAGCGCCCTTGTGGGCGTCACTTCTGGTTTGTTGGGGGGCGCTTCTTCATTGATGGGGCCCATTGTGATCAGTTACATGATGTCTTTGAAACTGCACAGAGATGAATTCGTGGGCTGCATCAGTGTGATTTATTTGAACGCTGCATGGCCCTTGTATTTGGCCATGTGGGGATTTGGTCGCATGTCTCTCGATGACATTGCGTATTCATTTTTGGCCATCATTCCCATGTTCTTAGGACTTTATGCAGGGCAAAAAATTAGGCATCACTTGAGTGAAGAAACATTCAGGCGTGCCTTGCTTGGTTTTCTCAGCGTGGTTGCAGTGGTGTTGGTGTTCAGATAGGGCTTGAATGGTCGTCTAGATGACGGCAGACTTTCACGGCGGTTACTAACTTGGAAACACCCACAACAGCAAAGACGTCATCACCACATAGCGTAAAAATTTGCCAATTGCCATGTAAAAGGCGCAAGATAAAAAAGGCATTTTGAGCCAACCTGCCACGGCACACAAGGGGTCGCCAACCCCAGGTAACCAAGACAATAAGCAAGCCTTCGGGCCGAGTTTTTCAAGCCAAACAAGTGCACGCGAGTGCATTTGTTTGCTCAGGTTGCCGTTGCCAAAGGTGTTCTCTGATTTGTTTTTTCGCACCATGTCCAGCGCTTGGTGTGCGCCATACCCCATCCACCAACTCAACATACCGCCCAAGGTGTTGCCCGCAGTCGCCACCAAAATGGCAGCCCAAAATAAATCGGGATTGAGTTTGATCAAGCCAAAGACCGCAGGCTCTGACCCCAAGGGCAGCAGCGTGGCAGAAATAAAAGAAATGATGAACACGGTGGACAGTCCGTGTTCTGGCAACGCCAACCAGGCCAGCAGTTGGGCGATGTGAGGTGTGAACCAATCTTGCATTTGTCACAGAGTGTAGCCAAAGGTTTCTATTTTCAATCGACTTTGAAAATAATTCCCCTGCTTAAAAATGAAGCAATTACAATCGTGCCTCCTTTTTAAGCAATCTCCCACAGTTTCTTTTTCTTGATGTCCATGCGCATCGGACCTTACGCTTTGCCCAATGCTGTTTTTGTGGCGCCCATGGCGGGCGTCACAGATCGGCCCTTTCGCCAACTCTGCAGGCAGTTTGGTGCGGGCTATGCCGTGAGCGAGATGGTGACCTCGCGCAAAGACTTATGGCAGAGTTTGAAGACCTCACGCCGTGTCAACCACGAAGGCGAGCCAGGGCCGATTGCCGTTCAAATTGCAGGAACCGATGCACCCATGATGGCCGAGGCTGCAGCCTACAACATTGATCAAGGCGCGCAGATCATTGACATCAACATGGGATGCCCTGCCAAAAAAGTTTGCAACAAGTGGGCAGGTTCAGCCCTCATGCAAAACGAAAAACTGGCCATTCAAATTGCGCAAGCGGTGGTGACGGTATGCGCACAGCGTGGCGTGCCTGTGACCTTGAAAATGCGCACCGGGTGGTGTGACACCGAAAAAAATGCAGTGGTGTTGGCCAAGGCCTTTGAAGGCGTTGGTATTCAGATGGTCACGGTGCACGGCAGAACACGCGAGCAAGGCTACCAAGGTTTTGCTGAATATGACACCGTGGCTGCCGTCAAAGCCGCTGTCAAGATTCCGGTGGTGGCCAATGGCGACATCGATTCACCTGAAAAAGCTTTGCTAGTGTTCAAACATACCGGCGCCGATGCCCTCATGGTGGGCCGTGCAGCGCAAGGTCGCCCTTGGATTTTCAGAGAGATTGTGCATTTCTTGGCCACGGGCGAACATTTGGCGCCGCCCTTGGTTGCTGAAGTGAAGCGTGCTTTGCTTGAACATTTGCAAGATCACTATGGCTTGTATGGTGAACTCACCGGTGTTCGGTCGGCGCGCAAACACATTGGCTGGTATGTCCGAGATTTGCCAGAGGGTGACGCATTCAGGGATCACATGAATACTTTGGAAACGGCCGAGTTGCAATCGCGTGCCGTGGCCACTTTTTTTGAAGACATGGCAGCGCGCATGGAGCGCATGCCAACTGCTCTGGTCAAGCTCACTGCAAATGAGGCTTTGGAGATGATGGAATGACGAAGAAAAATATTGATCAATGCATCCGTGACAGTTTGAACGCTTACTTCGAGGACATGGAAGGTGAAGAGCCTCACGGCATGTACGACATGCTTTTAAACGCTGTAGAAAAACCGTTGCTCGAGGTGGTGATGCAACGCGCAGAACAAAATCAATCGCGTGCAGCAGAGTGGCTCGGCCTGAACCGGAACACATTGCGGAAAAAACTGGTAGACCACAAACTTTTGAAATGAAAAAATGAAAGCACTGATTTCCGTCTCTGATAAAACTGGCATTGTTGAACTGGCCAAGGCCTTGCATGCCTTGAAGGTTGAGCTGGTTTCTACCGGCGGCACCGCCAAATTGCTGGCCGATCAAGGCCTGCCCGTGACTGAAGTGGCGCAGGTCACAGAGTTTCCAGAAATGCTCGATGGCCGTGTCAAAACATTGCACCCCAAAGTTCATGGTGGCTTGTTGGCTCGACGCGATGTGCCTGAACACATGGCAGCGTTGAAAGAACACGGCATTCAAACCATCGATTTACTCATCGTCAATTTGTACCCCTTCGAGGCGACAGTGGCCAAGCCTGGGTGTACCTTGGAGGATGCCATTGAAAACATCGACATTGGCGGCCCTGCCATGGTGCGAAGTGCAGCCAAGAACTGGAAAGACGTGGCGGTGCTGACCGATGCATCGCAATACGAGCCCGTCATTGAAGAACTCAAAGCACAGGGCAAAGTATCAGAAAAAACTCGCTTTGCTTTGTCTGTAGCGGCCTTTAATCGCATCAGCAATTACGACGCAGCCATCAGCGACTACTTGTCTTCCTACAACTTGGAAGATGGAACCCGCACAGAATTTCCTGCGCAATCTAACGGTCGTTTTGTGAAGTTGCAAGACCTGCGCTATGGAGAGAACCCGCATCAAACTGCCGCCTTCTACCGCGATCTGTTCCCAGCACCTGGCTCATTGGTCACGGCCGTTCAGTTGCAAGGCAAAGAACTGTCTTACAACAACATTGCCGACGCTGATGCTGCATGGGAATGCGTCAAGAGCTTCTCCGAATCTGCTTGTGTGATCGTGAAGCACGCCAATCCTTGTGGTGTGGCCTTAGGTGCTGATGCGCTTGAGTCTTACAGCAAGGCGTTCCAAACCGACCCAACCTCTGCCTTTGGCGGCATCATCGCCTTGAACCGCAGGGTGGACGCTTCAGCTGCGCTGCAAATCAGCAAGCAGTTTGTCGAAGTGCTGATGGCGCCGTCCTACTCAACAGAAGCGCTTGAAATTTTCAAAGCCAAAGCCAATGTGCGCGTGCTGCAAATTGAATTGCCTGCGTTCAAAGCAGGCGGTAACGCATTTGAGCTAGGTCGCAATTCACATGACGTAAAGCGTGTCAGTTCAGGTCTTTTGATTCAAACGGCCGACAACCACGAACTGCAATTGACCGACCTCAAAGTTGTTACTCGGGTGCAACCCACACCGACACAACTGCAAGACTTGTTGTTCGCATGGAAAGTGGCCAAGTACGTGAAGAGCAATGCGATTGTGTTTTGCGCTAACAGCATGACCATGGGTGTAGGTGCGGGTCAAATGAGTCGCTTGGACTCTGCACGCATTGCCAGCATCAAGGCGGGACATGCTGGCTTAAGCTTGCACAACACGGTGGTGGCCAGCGATGCCTTCTTCCCTTTTCGCGATGGCCTAGACGTGGTGGTAGATGCCGGCGCCAATTGCATCATTCAACCGGGCGGCTCTCTGCGCGACCCCGAAGTGATTGCCGCTGCCGATGAACGCGGCGTGGCCATGGTGTTTTCGGGGGTGCGGCACTTCCGCCATTAAGTTCAATGAATTAGAGCGTTTTGAAAATTTCGCGCGCTGCGCTGACAGTGTCGGCAATGTCTTGCGCGCTGTGTGCACCGCTCACAAAGCCAGCTTCGTAAAGCGCGGGGGCTATGTAAACACCGCGGTCTAGCAAGCCGTGGAACAAGGTGTTGAACTTGGGACTGTCAGTTTTCATAACTTGCGGGTAGTTGCTGGGCAATGTGGGCAACAAGAAGAAGCCAAACATGCCACCTTCGCAATCGCCTGCAAAAGGGACGCCCTCAGCGGCAGCGGCGGCCGTCAGACCCTCCACAAGTGAGCGTGTGGTGGCGCTCAAAGCATCAAAGAAACCAGGCTTGCTGATTTCATTCAAAGTGGCCAAACCACATGCGGTGGCTACAGGGTTGCCACTGAGTGTGCCGGCTTGGTAGACAGGGCCCAAAGGGGCAAGTTGCGCCATGACAGCGCTCTTGCCACCAAAGGCCGCCAAAGGCATGCCACCCCCAATGACTTTGCCCATAACGGTCATGTCGGGTTCAAAGCCAGGAATGCTCTTGGCGTAAACACTTTGCGCGCTGCCGAGCGCCACGCGGCAACCGGTCATCACTTCGTCAAACACCAACAGCGCGCCGTATTGGCTGCACAGTTCGCGGCAGCGTTTCATGAAGGGCACACTGGCGCGTACAAAGTTCATATTGCCAGCAATCGGCTCGATCATGATGCAGGCCAATTCCTTGCCATGAATTTTGAAAGCTTCTTCCAGTTGTTCGATATTGTTGTATTCCAGTACCAAGGTGTGTTGCACCACCTCGGGTGGCACGCCAGCGCTGGTGGGGTTGCCAAAAGTGGCCAAGCCTGAACCGGCTTTGACCAGCAGGGCATCGGCATGGCCGTGGTAACAGCCTTCAAACTTGATGAACTTGCTTCGACCTGTGGCACCTCGCGCCAAGCGCAATGCACTCATTCCAGCTTCGGTGCCCGAGCTGACCAATCGCACCATTTCCATGGAGGGCACCAGTTTGATCAACCCTTCGACCAACTCTACCTCCCGCTCGGTAGGGGCGCCAAAAGAAAAACCATCAAGTGCCGCTTTTTGCACCGCTTCTAAAACCGCAGGGTGGCCGTGACCCAAAATCATGGGACCCCACGAGCCGATGTAATCGATGTATTTTTGGCCGTTGGCGTCCCAAAAATAAGCCCCTTCTGCGCGTTTGACAAAACGGGGTGTACCGCCTACCGCGCGAAAGGCGCGCACGGGAGAATTGACGCCGCCAGGGATGACATTGCGAGCGCGTTCGAACAAGGTTTCGTTGAGGTCAGTGTTTGGTTTCATTGATCGACATTTCAAAAAAATCGGCATTCATGTCTGGGCCCTCGGCTTCGGTTTCATCGTCCTCGGCATCTGGCAGGGCCCAAAACAGTCGGTCGGGAATCACCTTGCCCATGCCAGGGCGAAAGCCCTCGTCTAGGCAACGGTCTAGATAGTGCAATGCTTCGCTGGCGGCTGATGATAAATCAAGCCCTGTGGCAATTAAAGCGGCCAGAGCAGCAGAAAGTGTTTCGCCTGCACCACTGAAAACAGCTTCAATGCGCTCAAATTTTTCATGGCCAACCACGGTTTCGGGAGTGGCCAAAACATTGTCGATGTGCTGGTCATTGGCTGTGATACCCGTGACCAGTGTGTAGGGGACACCCAACTCGGACGCAGCCTTGGCAATGTCGCGCGGCCCCGGATTTTTTTCGCTGGACCAATCGGGTAAAAGCCAGCGGCGCAAGGTGCTGTGATGGCCCACCAAGATGCTGGTTTGTGGCAGCAGCAGTTCGCGAAAGGCGTCGAGGTATTGATCGATTTGATCGTCTTCCCACCAAGATAAATTGGGCATGTAGGCCACCACCGGAACGCCATCGTAGTCGGCTGTGAGTTCGGCGATGATGCTGATATTTTCGGCACTGCCTGCAAATCCTACTTTGATCACTTGCGGGGGAATGTCTTCTAAAACAGCCCGCGCCTGATCTCCCACGGCTTCTTCATCGAAAGGAAAGAAGTCAAAAATTTGCGCTGAATCTCGGGCGTAGGCGCCCGTGAGAACGGGCAGCGCATGAGCGCCCACGGAGGCAATGGCCAAGACATCAGCACTGATCCCGCTGGCCCCACTGGGATCGCTGGCATTGAACACCAAAACGCAAGCAATGGTGGCTTCTTCTTCGTTTTCGAGGGCATCCTCTGGCAGGTCTGACGGCGGAAATGTAGTGGTCATGAGTTACAGTGAAGCCCGATACAATCTTTTCATTCTATTCGACACTGGTGACACACTGTGACTGATACAAAAACTTGGATGTGCTTAATTTGCGGCTGGATTTACGACGAGGCCACGGGTTCCCCTGAAGACGGCATTGCCCCTGGCACCGCTTGGGCCGATGTGCCCATGAATTGGACTTGTCCAGAATGCGGCGCGCGCAAAGAAGACTTTGAAATGGTGGCCATCTAAGCAGGCCACTGGCAGCCGCAGAGGGGAACCTCAAGCTGCTTTTTTAACCACGGCGTAGCGTGCCAAGGTTTTCTCCCTGGCCTCAGCATGGTTAACCACGGGCAGGGGGTAGTCTTTGCCTAAAGCAATGCCAGCGGCTTGCAATGCCAGCGGCTTCGCTTCCCAAGGTGCATGGATGTCCGCCGCGTCGAGGCCTGCCAGCTGCGGCAAATAGCGCTTGATGAATTTCCCATCGGGATCAAACTTTTCACTTTGCGTGACAGGGTTGAAAATCCGAAAATAGGGCTGTGCATCGCACCCACTGGAACTGGCCCATTGCCAGCCCCCGTTGTTGGCCGACAAATCAAAGTCAATGAGGTGTTGGGCAAAGTATTTTTCGCCCCAGCGCCAATCGACCCCGAGGTCTTTGGTGAGAAAGGATGCCACCACCATGCGCAAGCGATTGTGCATGTAGCCGGTTTGGTTAATTTGCGCCATGGCAGCGTCCACCAGTGGGTAGCCTGTTCGGCCTTCACACCAAGCGGCAAACAGCGCTTTGCCATGGGGTCCGTGGTCCCAATGAATAGCGTCGTATTCTGATTTAAAACTGCGCTCGGCCACGTGGGGGAAGTTGGCCAATATTTGGGCATAAAAATCGCGCCAAATAAGTTCGGACAGCCACACGCTTGCGCCTTCGCTGGTTTTGTAACGACGCCAAGCTTCCAGGGCCAATTGTCGAATGGAGAGGGTGCCAAAACGCAAATGCACGCTCAAGTAGCTGGGACCTTTGACAGCGGGGAAATTGCGTGTTTCTTGGTAGCGATCTATGCGGTGTAGAAAGTCTTCAAACAAAGCCTGCGCCCCTGAAACCCCCAATTTGTAGTGGAGTGCTTTCAAATCAACTGTTTCAAAGTCGATGTCGGGCAGGGTGGGAACGGGCAAACAGTGTGGTGCGGGCCTAGGCACCAAGGCTGAAGCATGCTCGGCCACGGGGTAAGGGGCTAAATCTTGAGGCTGGACCTTCTTCAGCCAGGCATTTTTGTAAGGGGTGAACACGGTGTAGGGGTTGCCTGCCAAAGTGAGCACCTCTTGGCGCTCAAAGACCACATGGTCTTTGTAGGTATGCAGGGCAATGCCGGCGTTGGCCAAGGCGCCCCGCACTTGGGCGTCGCGGCTGAGGGCGTCGGGCTCGTCGTCGTGGTTGGCAAAGACGGCTTGCGCCTCTAATTGCTTGGCCAAGTGGGGAATTTCTTTGAGGGACTTGCCGTGAAGAACAATCAGGCCCAGTTGTGGGGCCAATTGGGCGTCAGCCCCAGCTTGGAGCGCGCTGGCGCGAAGTAATTGGTCCAATTCAACCAAAGACTCCCGAATGAAAGCCACCCTGCGGTCTTGGGTAGGCAGATGTTGAAGAATTTCGGTGTCAAAGACAAAAACGCAATGTACTTTGTTGCAGTTTTTGAGTGCGTGAAACAGCGCGGCGTTGTCTGCCACCCGTAAATCGCGTCGAAACCAGACCAAGCCGGTAGAAAAGGGTTTGTGCATGGGTTGTAGGCCGTTAAAATTGGAACATGTCTGCAGATTTTGCCTCTACTCAGCTTTCGCATCATTTTTTGATTGCCATGCCCGGTTTGGAGGACCCTACTTTTGCCAAGAGTGTGGTTTATTTGTGCGAGCACTCAGAGCGCGGCGCTATGGGCTTGATCATCAACAAGCCTGGCGAACTCAGTTTGAAGCATTTGTTCGACAAAGTCGAGCTTCCCCTGAGCCGTGAAGATCTTTTGAAAGCCAATGTATTGCATGGCGGTCCGGTCCAAACAGAGCGCGGCTTTGTGCTGCACGACCCCATGTTGGAAGAAGACTCTGTCAATTCTGAAAAGTCAGAAACGACAGCGTCTCAAGACTCCTCTGCCAAAAGCAATTCGATCTATGCATCCACCTTGAGCGTTCCAGGCGGCCTTGCGATGACCACCTCCAAAGATGTGTTGGAAGCCATGGCCAATGGCTCGGGACCTAAGCGTGTGTTGGTCACATTGGGTTACGCCTCTTGGGGCGAAGGTCAATTGGAATCTGAAATTGGTGAAAACAGTTGGCTCACCGTAGAGGCCGATCCCGCCGTTATTTTTGACACACCTATTGAGCAGCGCTATGAAAAAGCGATGGCACTTTTAGGCTTACAGCAGCCCTGGATGCTGTCGTCTGAGGCGGGCCACGCATGAGTCTAGACCAGGCGCTCACTGTGCCTGCGTCGCAGCAGAGTTTTTTGGCTTTTGATTTTGGGCTCAAGCGCACCGGTGTCGCGGTGGGAAACCGGATGCTAAAGCAAGCCACGCCGCAAGCCACTGTGATGGCCGAAGGTGACGCACGTTTCACGCTCATTGAAAAACGCATCAAAGAATGGACGCCCGATGCGCTGGTGGTGGGTGTCCCCTTTCATCCCGATGGCGCATCGCACGAGAACACCTTGCGCGCGCAGAAGTTTGCGCGCCAATTGCGTGGTCGATTTGGCTTGAATGTTTATGAAGTTGATGAGCGTTACAGCACCACGGAAGCCATCTCAAATGGCGCAAAAGATGCCGACGCAGCGTCTGCTTGCATTATTTTGGAACAATTTTTAAGGAGTCTGCCTTGAGTGCATTGGCTTTGAATGCAGAGGCGCTGTACAGCGAACTCTTGCGTGGTGTGCGATCGATGTGCACCTCCGAAACCCGTTTGGTGGGCATCACTTCGGGTGGCGCATGGTTGGCCGAGCGGCTGCAAAAGGACCTGAGTTTGAGCGGAAAGCATGGCAGCATTTCCTCTGCCATGCACCGCGATGATTTCGCGCAACGCGGCTTGTCATCCGGTGGACAAACCAGCTTGCCGTTTGAAATCCAGGGTGCTGATGTTCTCATCTTGGACGATGTGCTTTACACCGGCCGTACCATTCGCGCCGTCATCAACGAATTGTTTGACTACGGCCGTCCCGCCAACGTGCGACTGGCTGTATTGGTGGACCGCGGTGGCCGTCAGTTGCCCATTCAGGCTGACTATGCCGCCGCACGCGTCGCTTTGCCAGATACGCAGTCGCTGGCGCTGGCTCGCTTAGACAATGGCGAGTTCAGCTTTGAAGTGCACTCGCAAGAAGACTCAAGTTCAGTAGGAAAAAAATAACAATGCTCTACAAACGCAACCCCCAACTTAACAAGAACGGCGAACTGATTCACCTGTTGTCTACCGAGGGTTTGTCGCGCGACATGCTCACGCACATTCTGGACACCGCGGGCAACTTTGTCAGCGTCAGTGACCGAGAAGTGAAGAAGGTGCCTTTGTTGCGGGGCAAGAGTGTGTTCAATTTGTTCTTTGAAAACAGCACCCGCACCCGCACCACTTTTGAAATTGCGGCCACTCGGCTTTCGGCTGATGTGATCAACCTTGACATCGCACGATCATCAGCCTCCAAGGGCGAATCGCTGCTAGACACCATCGCCAACTTGTCGGCCATGGCGGCCGATATTTTTGTGGTTCGTCACTCCGAGTCGGGAGCGCCTTACCTCATTGCGCAGCACGTTGCACCCCATGTGCACGTGGTCAATGCGGGTGACGGCCGCCATGCACATCCGACTCAGGGTTTGCTGGACATGTACACCATTCGCCACTACAAAAAAGACTTCAGTAACCTGACCGTGGCCATTGTGGGTGACGTCTTGCACTCACGCGTGGCGCGCTCAGATATTCATGCGCTGACCACCTTGGGTTGCGCCGAGGTTCGTGTGGTAGGCCCCCAAACTTTGGTACCTTCCGACATGTCGCAAATGGGTGTGAAGGTCTTCCACAATTTAGAAGAAGGCATCAAAGACTGCGATGTGGTCATTACATTGCGCATGCAAAACGAGCGCATGAGTGGTGCTTTGCTGCCATCCAGTCAAGAGTACTTCAAGCGCTTTGGCTTGACGCCAGAAAAACTGCAACTGGCCAAACCCGATGCCATTGTGATGCACCCAGGCCCGATCAATCGCGGTGTAGAAATCGACTCGGCTGTGGTGGACGGTCCGCAAAGTGTGATCTTGCCGCAAGTGACTTTTGGCATTGCGGTGCGCATGGCGGTCATGAGCATCGTGGCCGGTAACGATGCCTAGGGATCGCAGAAAAATCAAAGTGAACGAGAAGAAAAAGAAAGAACAAAGACCATGAAAATTTTGATTCAAGGTGGCCGGGTGATGGACCCGAAAAGTAAAACGGATGGCGTTGCCGATGTGGCCATTGCTGCTGGCAAAATTGTGGCCATCGGCAAAGCACCTGAAGGCTTTCAAGCGCAAAAAACCATCGATGCCAATGGCTGCATCGTGATGCCCGGCTTGGTCGATTTGTCTGTTCGCTTGAAAGAGCCAGGCCATGAACACGAAGGCATGCTCGATTCAGAGTTGGCCGCCGCCGTGGCGGGTGGAGTGACCAGCTTGGTGTGCCCACCCGATACCGACCCCGTGCTTGACGAGCCTGGGCTAGTGGAAATGCTGCGCTTCAAAGCCGAAAAACTTAACCGTTCTCACGTCATGCCTCTGGGCGCATTGACGCGCGGTTTGAAGGGCGAAATCTTGACGGAAATGGTTCAACTCTCGGAAGCAGGTTGTGTCGGTTTCAGTCAAGCCGAAGTGGCTTTGGAAAATACGCAAGTGTTGCAACGTGCCTTGCAATATGCCAATTCATTTGGCTACACCGTGTGGTTGCGTCCGCAAGAGTTGCATTTGGGCAAAGGTGTGGCGGCCAGCGGCCCGTTAGCGACTCGGATGGGCTTGTCGGGCGTACCGGTGGCGGCAGAGACCATTGCACTGCACACCATCTTTGAATTGCTCAAGAGCATCAAAGCTCATGTGCATTTGTGCCGTATCAGCAGCGCCGCGGGTGTGGCCTTGGTGCGCCAAGCCAAAGCGGATGGTTTGCCTATCACATGCGATGTCAGCATCAACTCTTTGCACCTCACCGATGCCGATGTGGGTTACTTTGACAGCCGTGCGCGGGTATCGCCCCCCCTGCGCCAACAGCGCGATCGCGATGCACTCCGCGAGGCCTTGGCCGATGGCACCATCGACGCTTTGGTATCAGACCACAGCCCGGTGAGTGAAGATGAAAAAGCTTTGCCCTTTGCAGAGGCAGAACCTGGTGCCACAGGTCTAGAGTTGTTGCTCAGCTTAGCCCTTAAGTGGTCGCAAGACAGCAAAGTACCTTTGTCGCGCGCCATTGCCACCATCACCTATGAAGCAGCACGCGTGCTGGGCAAAGACTTGGGCCAACTGAAAGTGGGTGCGCAAGCCGACGTGTGCATCTTGGACCCCGAAGCCCATTGGCAAGTGACGGCTGAGAACCTTCGCAGTCAAGGCAAGTTCACACCGTTTTCTGGTTACGACTTGCCCGGCCGAGTCCGCTGCACATTGGTTCACGGACAAGTCGCCTATCAAGCCTGAAGATGCTCGTCGCCTTCAAATTGCTGCGAGGAATTTGGCACGTGCTGATGGGGTGGGTCGTTATTTATTTCCGCTTTCCTCAGCTGACACCGCTACAACGCGAAGCGCGAGTGCAGGCTTGGGCCATACAGCTCCTGCGAGTTTGGGAAATTGATTTGGAGGTGCGGGGTCGGCCTGTTGTCGTGGGCCCGGCCTTGTTGGTGTGCAATCACATTTCTTGGTTGGACATTCTGGTCATCCATGCCACACGACATTGCAGGTTTGTGGCCAAATCAGAATTGAGAGAATGGCCGTTGATTGGAACTCTGGCCACAGGCGCTGGCACTTTGTACATTGAACGTGAAAATCGCAAAGATGCTCTGCGCATGGTGAAGGAAATGGCCTGCGCTTTGAAGGATGGGGATGTGCTGGCAGTTTTTCCTGAGGGCACCACGGGTGATGGAATTGATCTTTTGCCTTTTCACGCCAATCTCATTCAGTCGGCCATTGAGGCCAATGCGCCCATTCAAACTTTGGCCCTTCAGTTCGTTGATGCAACGACGCATCAAATTTCAATGGCAGCCAAGTTCGTGGGGGATGACACCTTGGTGCAATCTATTTGGAGCACGCTGAATGCTCAAAACCTGAAGGCCGTGGTTAATTTTGGTGAACTGCAAACAGCCGATGGCAGAGACCGCAGAGCTTGGGCTCAAGCTCTGCGAGAAGATATCAGCGGACTGAAGAAGGCTTGTTAGGAGTGTTGAACTTATCTTCTTGTTTTGCTTTGCTAGGGTCTATGTCATCAGCCAGCAATTCACGAGCTTTATCTCGGCGCTGCCTAGCCTTAGCTAAAGAAACAGCCGGATAAACGCCAAGAGCCAGCGTTTTACGCTTGCCTGCAAAACGGTAGTCCA
>CANJOS010000041.1 GCA_947476015.1 Comamonadaceae bacterium
AAGCCCATCGTATTGACGTGTGCCATGCGTCCTGCCAATTTTCAACATGCAGATGGTCCTCAGAACTTGAGAGATGCCTTGAATGTCGCTGCAAAATTTCGGGGCCGTGGGGTATGGCTGGTGGCTGCTGGGGAAATACACCACAGCCAATTCGTGCAAAAAATTCATCCCACAAGAATCAATGCTTTTGACTCGGGTGAATCAGGCGTTGCGGCAACTGTTATCAACGATGTCATCCAGATGTCAAGTGATTTCAAGGAACCGGAAGCCCATTCACCAAGCCCTCTAGATGCTTTGCCTGATCCCGAAAATTGGCCCTGGGTTGAGATCATCATGAACCATGTTCAAGCAAGTTCTCGGCTGGTCAGTGTGATGGTCACCGCGGGTGTTCAAGGCATTGTGGTGGCAGGAACGGGGAATGGCGCTGTGAGCAGTAGCTTGCTAAAAGGTCTGCAACAGGCGCACAAACAAGGCATTCAAATCAGGCTCGCCACGCGCTGCAATCAGGGGCCTGTTTTGCCCACGGATGGCCATGCGTTCAAAGCAGATTCAGGCTTGAGTCCTGTCAAAACAAGGGTGGCTTTGATGTTGGACATGATGTCCAAACAGCAAAGCCACTGAAGTATGTTGGGCTTACTTGCTATGGCCCAAGGCTTGCATGGCGCGCTTCGTGATGTCCTCGACCGAACCCATGCCGCTGATGGCGCGGTATTGGGGAGCCAGCGCAGGTTCATTCTGAGACCAGTCAAAATAATAAGCCACCAGCGGACGTGTTTGTTGACTGTAGACATCCAACCGTTTTTTCACGGTTTCTTCTTTGTCGTCTTCACGTTGCACTAAAGGTTCGCCCGAGACATCGTCCTTGCCTTCGGATTTTGGCGGCTTGAATTTGACGTGGTAAGTGCGTCCTGAAGCAGGATGCGAGCGACGGCCACTCATGCGTTCAATGATGGCATCAAAGGGCACATCAATTTCCAGAACGTAGTCTAATTTCACACCCGCCGCCTTCATGGCATCGGCTTGTGGGATGGTGCGTGGGAAGCCATCAAACAGAAAACCATTGGCGCAATCGGCTTGAGCGATGCGTTCTTTGACCAGGTTAATGATGAGGTCATCGCTGACCAGACCCCCTGATTCCATCACAGCTTTAGCTTGCAAACCCAATGGGGTTCCGGCTTTGACTGCGGCGCGCAACATATCGCCTGTTGAAATTTGCGGGATGGCATATTTCTCGCAGATAAAAGAAGCTTGGGTGCCTTTGCCTGCACCGGGTGCGCCTAAAAGAATCAGTCTCATGGAAGTCCCGAATAGTTATTAAATCTTTCGCCATATCCAAGATGGCTTTTTGATGAGAATAGCATGTGTGACCGAACTTTTCCTGACGGCAAGTCTGTGTGGTTTTTAGTCCTTGAAAATAGCTTGCACTCTGGCTAAATCCTCAGGCGTGTCAACACCAGGACCGGGAGCCTTTGAGGTCACATGCACTGCAATTTTGTGACCATGCCAGAGCGCGCGCAGTTGCTCCAAGGCTTCGCCCGTTTCAATGGGCGCTGGCGAGAGTGTCGGAAAAGTTTGCAGAAAGTCCACTCGGTAGCCATAGATCCCGATGTGTCTTAAGGGCGCTGGGGAGGGCAAAGAATGAATGCCCTGGGCAAATCCATCTCGCCACCATGGGATGGGTGCGCGACTGAAATACAGGGCAATTTGAGCTTGGTCTATGACCACCTTGACCACATTCGGATTGATGAACTCTGCCACCTCCTGAATTTCATGCGCCGCGGTGCTCATGCTGGCTTGAGGGCGCTGATGCAAAAGGGCAGCAACTTGGTTGATCAACTCAGGATCCATCAGGGGCTCGTCGCCTTGAACATTGACGACCATGTCTTTTGCATTCAGTCCAAGCAAGGCACTGGCTTCTGCCAAACGATCACTGCCACTGGGATGGTCACTTTGGGTGAGCAGCACGTTCACGCCATGGGCTTTGCAGGCAGCCACAATTTCGGGGCTGTCTGCCGCAACGACCACTTGCGCCGCATTGGACAGAGCGGCACGTTGGGCGACTCTGACCACCATGGGCAAACCGTGAATATCTGCCAGGGGTTTATTGGGGAGACGCGTGGAGGCCAGTCGGGCTGGCACAATGACGGTGAAGGCTGGCGTCATGATGCTTTCTGTTTTGGAGGTTTTCACACCAAAGGCGTGCGAGGGGGAAGCTTTTCCAATTCTTCATCGCTTAATGTTCGCGCTTCATTTTCCAGCAGGACGGGAATGCCGTTCCGAATGGGGTAGGCCAAACGGGCGCTGCGCGACCATAACTCATGGGGCTCACGTTGAAGATCAAGCGGTCCCTTGGTCACTGGGCAAACGAGGAGTTCTAGTAATTTGGTGTCCATGATTCAATGATAACGGCGCGTTGCTCGAAATAGCACATCGAATTCCTGCCAAAAAGCAATTTCAGGTTCAAATATGAGCGGAACAGCCAGTGCATGAGGGTACTTTGCCCACAATTTCACCGCGTCTTTCTCAGTGCACAAAAGTGGCAATTGAGGCGATTTTGCTTGCCAGTTTTCAAAGTTGTCGTGATCGGGCAGGGCAGTGGCATGTTGAACCATCAAGCCCTCGTCTGCCAGCATTTTGAGAAACCCATCAGGCTTGGCAATGCCAGAGACCACCTCTAGGGGCTTGGCTTTCAATGCATTCAACTCGGTGGCCTGACCGTCTTGAGACAGGGCAAATGGACTGAGTCGACGAGTCGACTCAAAGCCTTCAGGCAGTGTGCGGGTTTGGGTGTGCAACAGAAGGTCGACCGCTCTAGGCCAGGGCTCTCGCAGAGGTCCTGCAGGCAAAAGATGGCCGTTGCCAATGCCTGTTGCGTCCATCACGCAGATTTCCAAGTCTCGTTGGAGAGACAGATGTTGCAAACCATCGTCACACACCAAAACTTTCACGTCTGGAAATTTTTCCAAAAGGAGTAGAGCGGCTTTCACCCGGTCGGAGCCCACCACCACTGGCACGTGACATTTCTGATGAATCAAAAGGGGTTCATCGCCCACGACTTTCACATCACTCTGATCACTGACGACTTGGAGAGATTGTGCAGTGCGGCCATAGCCCCGAGAGACAACACCTACGCGAATGTCTTGTTTGACCAAGTGCCGAACGATGGCGATGGTCAAGGGTGTTTTGCCGCCGCCACCCACCACCACATTGCCCACCACAATCACAGTCGCATTGACTCGATGCTGTGCAAGCATGCCCCCCTTGAACAAAGATTGGCGAAGCAGCAGACCGATGCGATAAATGACTTCAACCGGCCAGAGTAAATAAGTGAGCGCATTGCGCCTGCGCCAATAAGTGGGAAGCTGATGAAGCCATGAGTTCATAGGCTTGCCTCAAGGAGAGGAGGGCTTGAACTTGTCAGCACCTTGGGTTGCAAAGGTGATTCTCGCAACACCACTCAATCTGGCCGCTTCTAAGACGTTCACAACAGCTTGGTGCGTGGCAGATGCATCGGCTTTGATCAGCAAACCTGATTTTAAAGGGTCCAATTTTGAAAGTGCCTCCCGAATGTCTTGCGGGCTTCGGCCTTCTAATTGGATGCCGTTGACTGCATACATGCCTTGTGAATTGACGGCAACGACCCAAGTTGGAGGGGGGCTTTCGGGCTGTGCTGCACTGGCAGATGGCAAATTTAAATTCATTTCATTGAACCTTGTCCATGTGGTGCTGAGCATCAGAAAAATCAAGATGACCAACAGAACATCAATGAAAGGAATCAAATTGATGTCGGGCTCAGCTGGGAGACTCTTTTTAAATTTCAAGGTTTGCTCGCAGGTCGGTGATGGATGGCATGAGCCTCATGTTTTTCATTCGCGCATGGCAGCCAGGTGTCGCGCAAAACGTTCTGAGGCCCATTCCATTTGCAACAACAATCGATCAACTTTGGCCTTGAAAAAACGCCAGGCCATGAGGCAAGGGATGGCCACCAAAAGACCGAGTGCTGTGTTGTAAAGCGCAACTGAAATCCCGTGTGCCAATTCACTGGGTTGCTGTTGACCTGGCGCTTGCAGGCCAAACAGTTCAATCATGCCAATCACGGTGCCGAGAAGTCCCAGCAGCGGCGAAGCTGAGGCCAGAGTGGCCAATGCAGTGAGATAGCGCTCTAAGCCTTGTGCAGCCATCCGACCTTCCATTTCCATGCTTTCACGGACGTCTTGATGGCTCGCAGAGGGATTGAGCGCAAGGGTTTGAAGACCCGAGGCAAAAATAGGCCCCACAGCGCCCAACTGGGCAATAAGATGAATGCTGCTCTCAGAGGGAAATCCTTGTCGTGTAGATTCAATGGCCTTCTCTAGAGCGTTGGCCGGAAGTATCTTGAATGTCTGCAAGGCATAAAGGCGCTCAAAAATAATGGCAAGCGCGAAAATGGAGCATGCGATCAGTGGCCAAATGGGCCAACCTGCGGCTTGTATGATGCTGAGCAAAGTGAATCTTTCTACTTCTGGTTTCAGTTTTGATTATGGCCGATGAAATTGTTCGTATTTTCTGTGGATAACTTTGTGAAGAACTTGCTTGCCATTGGCTTGCAAACCGCATGCACATTGAGTTTGAACACAGTGCTTGTTTTTTAGACAAAATTTTCATCAATCAAATCAATGGCTTACGTCATCTCATGCGCATCATGCTTGTCTTACCTTCCGATGTGCCCAGTGTCTTTGGCGCTGTGGACTCTTTAAGCTTTGAAAGACAACTCTCTCCCAACAATATGAGCTTGAAACCCGCAAAAAATAAGGCTTTTTTATGCTGAAGCTAGATGCAGCGCCACGAGTCTGGTCGGTTGGTGCGCTTTGCCTTGCCGTTGCTGACGCTCTCAATGCCAAGTTCAATCCTGTCAAGGTAAAAGGCGAGATTTCGGGCTTCTCTAAGGCTGCCAGTGGTCATTGTTATTTCAATCTCAAGGACGAGCGCGGGCAAATCAGGTGTGCCATGTTCAAAAGAGCCGCCAGCCTTGTGGTTTTCACACCCCAAGAGGGCGAATTGGTTGAGGTCATTGGCAGATTGGGTGTTTATGAAGCACGAGGTGATTTGCAGTTGGTGGTGGAGTCGATGTCAAGGGCAGGTCTTGGGGATTTGTTCGCTCAATTTTTAAAACTCAAAGCCAATCTAGAAGCCGAAGGTTTGTTTGATACGTCTCGCAAGAAGGTGGTTCCCAGCCAACCGCGCGCCATTGGCCTGATCACTTCTTTGGGCGCGGCCGCCTTGCACGATGTGGTCACCGCCTTGGCCCGCCGGGCACCTCACATTCCAGTTATTTTGGCGCCAGCATCGGTGCAAGGGGTGAGCGCACCCGCTGAGTTGCTTCAAAGTCTTCAAACTTTGGTGAATTGGAAGGGCGCCGCAACTGCAAATCAAGGTCCAACAGGCCGATCAGACGCCCACGTGATGGGAGTTGACGTCATTTTGATGGTTCGAGGTGGCGGGGCCATGGAAGACTTGTGGGCCTTCAATGATGAACGACTGGTCAGGGCCGTGGCCTCATGCCCAGTGCCCATCATTTCTGGTGTCGGCCACGAAACCGATTTCACATTGGTCGATTTTGCCGCTGACTTGCGAGCGCCAACCCCAACGGCAGCAGCCGAAATGGTCGCCACAGAAAGAGAGCAACTGATGGCCGAACTTGAGGCCTTAAAAGACGCCTTGTCACAGGCTGTTGGCACCGCCCTTGATCAGCGCGGTCAACGCCTTGATTGGGTTGGCAATCGTTTAGGGCGACCATCTGCACGGCTCGCAGATCAACAGTCCAAATTGGCTCAAATGGGGCAGTCCTTGCATTTCGGCTTGCGCAGTCAGGTTCAACAAAAAAGACATGGCCTGGCTAAATTTTCCGAAAGCTTGCCGCGAGCCCTGCATCAAAGCACTCAGAGGCAGCAACAATCGATTCTGAACATGAGCACCCGTTTAGGTCTGTTGGATCCGCATTTGGTGCTGGAACGCGGCTATGCCTGGTTGACAGATTCGTCGGGCCAGGCCCTTACGCATCCCCAAGACTTTCAAGCTGGTCAGCCAGTCATTGCCACTCTGGCCGACGGTCAAGTGCATCTCGAGGTGAAGCAACCCTTGAAGGCTTGAGTCTTTTGGGCTTGGCTTGAGGACATTCTGAGCCGATCAACCTACAATACGCTTTTGATTTTTATTGCACCTTAACGAGGATCACATGGAACACACCCTGCCCGCATTGCCCTTCGCCATCGACGCATTGGCACCGCACTACAGCCAAGAAACTTTGGAGTTTCACCACGGCAAGCACCACAATGCTTACGTTGTGAACTTGAACAATTTGCAAAAAGGCACTGAGTTTGAATCAATGTCTTTAGAAGACATCATCAAAAAATCCAGCGGTGGTGTTTACAACAACTCTGCTCAAATCTGGAACCACACATTTTTCTGGAATTGCATGAAGCCCCACGGCGGTGGTGAACCCTCAGGTGCATTGGCTGCAGCCATCCAAGCTAAATTTGGTTCGTATGCAGCTTTCAAAGAAGCCTTCGTGAAAAGTGCCGTCGGCAACTTTGGATCAGGCTGGACTTGGTTGGTTAAAAAGGCCGACGGCAGTGTTGACATCGTCAACATGGGCGCTGCTGGCACACCCTTGACGACTGCTGACAAAGCTTTGTTAACAGTTGACGTGTGGGAACACGCCTACTACATCGACTATCGCAATCTGCGTCCTAAGTTTGTTGAGACATTCTTGGACAAGTTGGTCAACTGGTCTTTTGCTGAAGCCAATTTCGCTTAAAACAAAACGGGCAAGCAGTGCCGATTTTTCTCGGTCCTGACTGGTCAAAAAATACAGCCCGCGAAGGGCTGTTTTTTTTCGACCTGATTCAGCGAATCATCATCCCACCATCCGCCACGATGGTTTGACCGGTGATGTACTTGCCCGCAGGGCTGGCCAACATGACTGCAATACCCCCGATGTCATCGGGTTCGCCAATTCGTCTGAGGGGCGTTTCGTTTTCAACGATATTGACTTTGACGGGATCGCTGGTCAGTGCCTTGGCAAAATCAGTGCGAATTAAGCCGGGTGCAATGCAGTTCACTCGGATATTGTCTGGCCCCCATTCAACTGCCAGGTTGCGGGCCAGTTGCATGTCGGCTGCTTTGGAGATGTTGTAAGCACCAATCACAGAGGAGCCATGTAAGCCCCCGACGGAAGAGACCAAAACGATGGCCCCATTTTTTTGCGCTTTCATGTCAGGATAGACCATGTTGCACAACCATGCGCTGGAGAGTACGTTGTTGTGCATGATTTTGTTGAACACCTCATCGCTCATGCCTGTCATGGGGCCGTAGTAAGGGTTGCTGGCCGCATTGCAAACCAAGACATCAATTGGCCCCCAGGCCTCTCGTGTTTTGCTGACCAACTGCTCAAGTTGCAACTTGACGGCAATGCTGGCGCTGATGGCCATGGCGGTGCCACCTTCCTTTTGAATTTCTTTGACGACCATTTCGCAGGCGTCTAGCTTGCGACTGGACACAACCACTTTGGCACCCGCTCGGCCCAATTGAATGGCGATGGATCGACCAATGCCACGGCTGGCGCCTGTGACGATGGCCACTTTGTTGTCAAGATTGAACAAACTCATTCATATCCCTTTCAGAAAGGCATTTAATTCTGCCTTGATATTGATAGCGTGACTGTCGTGCGTGTGTCAGGGACAATGCACTTTGTATCAAAATACTCAATTCAGTGTAGGTGACAGAGGTTCAGCATGGAACACATACAAACTGTGGTGATTGGCGCGGGTGTCGTGGGTTTGGCCACTGCTCGGGAGTTGGCTTTGAGGGGGCAGGAGGTTTTGCTTTTGGAGGCTGAGGGGGCCTTTGGGACGGGCACCAGTTCACGCAACAGTGAGGTCATTCATGCCGGCATTTACTACCCCCAAAATTCTTTGAAAGCGCGCTTGTGCGTTCAGGGAAGGCGTCTTCTCTATGACTATTGCCAATCTAGGGGGATTCCTCACAAAGCCTGCGGAAAATTAATTGTGGCCACCTCACCCCAGCAGGTGCAGCAGTTGGCCCTCATTCAAGAAAAGGCCCGGTTGAATGGACTGGTGGACCAAGATGCTTTGCAGATGATGTCTGCAAAAGAGGCGCAAGCCATGGAACCCGCACTGGTATGTTTGGCCGCGCTATGGTCGCCCAGCACCGGGATTGTTGACAGCCACGCCTTGATGCTGAGTTACTTGGGTGACTTTGAAAATGCTGGTGGTCTCTTGGCATTGCATTCAAAGTTGGCATCGGCACAAGTCAATTCTTCGAATTCTGGACCTCAATTTTTGATTTGTACCGAAGACGGTACTCAAATTTCAAGCGATCGGGTGGTGAATGCAGCAGGCTTGAGCGCTCCTTGGGTGGCCAGACGCTTTGGGGGCATGGACATCACGCGCTTACCGAAAGGCCACTATGCCAAAGGCAATTACTTCAGCCTGTCCGGACGCGCGCCTTTTTCCAGGCTTATTTATCCGGTGCCAGAGGCTGCAGGTCTCGGCGTTCATTTAACGCTTGACATGGCGGGACAAGCCAAATTTGGGCCCGACGTTGAATGGACAGACAAGCCCGATGATCTGAGCGTAGACCCTCGTCGCGGCGACGCCTTTTATGCTGAGGTTCGAAAATACTGGCCAGATTTAAAAGACGGATCTTTGCTGCCATCCTATGCAGGCATCCGACCCAAAATCAATTCACAAGAAGAGGCCGCTGCAGATTTTTGCATCATGGGTCCGGCCCAACATGGCGTCACAGGGCTGGTTCACATGATGGGCATCGAGTCGCCAGGCTTGACCAGTTCTTTGGCCATTGCAAAGCTTTGCGCTGAATTGGCAGGGGCTTAGTTTTGCGCTAATTGTTGCAAGGACTTTGCAACTTCATGAACCAAAGCAGGCCCCTTGTAAATGAGCCCCGTGTAGATTTGAACCACATCGGCACCCGCCTCAATTTTGCTCACTGCGTCATAGCCACTCAAAATACCGCCCACTCCCATGATGGGAAACGCCGGGCCTAATTGGTGCCTGAGTAAGCGAATCACACGGTTACTGGCCGCTAAGACGGGGGCTCCCGACAAACCACCCGTTTCAGCGCCATGCTTCATTCCCTGCACGGCATCTCTTGAAAGTGTGGTGTTGGTGGCGATCACACCGTCCATTTGATGCTTGAGCAAACTGCTTGCAATGACAGCTACTTGGTCATCGTCGAGATCGGGCGCGATTTTTAAAAAAACGGGGACGCGCCTTTGATGTTTTTCGGCAAGCGCTTGCTTGCGCTCATTCAAAGCGCTGAGCAACGAGTCCAAGGCCTGATCCGTTTGCAAAGAACGCAAATTTTGAGTGTTTGGGCTTGAAATATTGATGGTGACATAGTCGGCATGTTCATAAACGCCGCTCAATCCAATGAGGTAATCGTCAGTGGCTTTTCCGATAGGCGTATGAGCATTTTTACCAATGTTCAGGCCTAACAGTCTTCCTTGTCGTCTAAATTGAGATCTCTTCACGTTGGCCACAAAGGCCTCAAGCCCTTCATTGTTAAACCCCAATCGATTGATCAGTGCTTTTGCATCTGGCAAGCGAAACATCCGAGGCTTGTCGTTGCCGGGTTGGGGCAATGGAGTGACAGTACCCACTTCAACAAAACCAAATCCCATGGCGCCCAAGCCATCGATACAGCGGGCATTTTTATCGAGACCTGCAGCCATCCCAACACGATTGGGAAATTGAAGTCCCGCCAATTCGATGGGGTCAGGCACCCATGGCTGGCTGTAGGCACTGTCAAACAGTGTGTTTTGAGTGCGAGCCAGTTGGCTCAGCGTGAGGTCATGCGCAGCCTCAGGCTCTAGGCTGAATAAAAATGGGCGTGCAAGCTTGTAAAGGTTCAAGGACATGGATAATCTCAATAAGATAAAGCATTGTCTCAAATAAAGTTAATGAATCAAGACGAACTCAAAACTCAGGTGGGTCAAGCCGCACTGCAATTCGTGGTGCCCGGTGAAATTGTCGGTGTCGGCACAGGCTCAACTGTGAATAAGTTCATTGACGCCTTGGCCTCAATGAAAGATCAAATCAAAGGGGCTGTCTCAAGCTCTGAGGCTTCGACGGCGCGATTGAAAGCACTGGGCATTGCGGTGTTTGACAGCAATGAGGTGGCTGAGTTGGCGGTTTATATCGATGGCGCCGACGAAATCAATGCCTTGGGGCACATGGTCAAGGGCGGTGGTGCAGCGCTCACACGTGAAAAAATTGTGGCAGCACAGTCCAAAATGTTTGTCTGCATTGCCGACGAATCCAAATTGGTGTCTGTGTTGGGTACCTTTCCGCTGCCTGTTGAGGTCATCCCCATGGCCAGCACCCGCATCATGTCGCAGTTTGCCAAGATGGGTGGGCAAGCCCAAATTCGCCTGAAGGACGGCAAACCATGGGTCACCGACAATGGTCAGCACATCCTTGATGTCAAAGGTTTACAGATTCAAGACCCCGTTGCTTTTGAGTCTCAGGTGAGCCAGTGGCCGGGCGTGATCACTGTGGGTGTGTTTGCGCACCAGAAAGCCCAAGTTTGTTTGTTGGGCACTTCTGAAGGTGTTAAAACTTTGAAGTTTTAAGCGCGCTTTAGGCTGTTGTCATGCCTTGATGACGCAAAAGTGCGTTGAGTGATGGCTCGCGACCTCGAAAGGCAATGAACGACTCTAGGGCAGGACGGCTACCGCCTGCTTCCAAAATGGTCTGTCGGTAGTGGCGTCCCGTTTCCAAACTGGGTGTGCCGTCTGGTGCGGCCGTTTCTTCAAATGCCGCATAAGCATCGGCAGACAACACCTCCGCCCATTTGTAACTGTAATAGCCGGCGGCATAACCTCCCGCGAAAATATGACTGAAGGTGTGCGTCATTCGGTTGAATTCAGGAGGCTGAATGACCGCAACTTCATTGCGAACTTTATGCAGCACGGGCATGAAATCTTTCAAGGGATCGTGCTCAGTGTGCAGCAACATGTCGAGCAAGGAGAACTCAATTTGTCGCAGTGTTTGCAATCCACTTTGGAAATTTTTGGCGGCTACCATTTTGTCAAAAAGTTCTTTGGGCAAAGCCTCGCCGGTTTTGACATGCGAGGTCATGTGTTTGAGAACTGACCATTCCCAGCAGAAGTTTTCCATGAATTGACTTGGCAATTCCACAGCATCCCATTCCACACCACTGATGCCAGAGACATCTCGTTCATTTACTTGCGTGAGCATGTGATGAAGCCCATGCCCAAACTCATGAAACAGAGTGATGACATCATCGTGGGTCAGCAATGGTGGGTTGCCATCGACGCCGTCTGCAAAATTACAAACCAAATGGGCCACGGGCGTCTGCAGTTGACCGTTGTCTGGACGCAACCACCTGGCACGCACGTCGTCCATCCAAGCGCCACCGCGCTTGCCTGCACGGGCGGGCGGATCCAAGTAAAACTGGCCAACCAACTCACCATGGCGCTCAATGCGATAAAAGGCTACCGCGGGGTGCCAAATTGGTGCCTGGTCTGGATGAATGTTGACTTCGAACAAAGTCTCGATGATTTTGAAGAGACCTTGGAGCACCTTGGGCGCTGTGAAGTACTGTTTCACCTCTTGGTCGCTGAAACTGTACCTTGCTTCTTTTAATTTTTCACCAATGTAGGGCCAATCCCAAGCTTGGGGATTTTGAATATTTAAATGCGCTGATGCAAATTCCTTCAGGTCTTGCAAGTCTTTTTCGGCAAAAGGGCGGGCGCGTGCCGAAAGATCACGCAAGAAGCCGATGACTTTTTCTGGTGAATCTGCCATTTTGGTGGCCACAGAAATTTCCGCATAGTTTGGATAGCCGAGAAGGCGAGCTTCCTCTTGCCTGAGTTGCAAAATTTCTTGGATGAGTTGGGTGTTGTCCAATGCGGCAAATTCAGCGCTGGCTTGGTCGGAAGCTCGGGTGACGTAAGCTTTGTAAAGCTGTGCGCGCAGTGCGCTGCTTTTAGCAAATTGCATCACAGGCAAATAACATGGCATTTTGAGGCTCAGCTTGTAACCGGTTTTGCCTTCTTGCTCGGCCAAAGATCGTGCGGTGTGAATCACATCCTGAGGCACACCGTCAAGTTCATCGAGGGTGACATTCATCGAAAACTTATCGGTGGCATCCAGTGCGTTTTCGCTGAATTTTTGACTTAATTCGGCCATCCGCTCTTGAATGCTTGCATAGCGTGCTTTGGCTTCGCCTTGAAGTTCGGCGCCACCCAAAACAAAATTGCGAAGCGCATTTTTCAGCGCTTGTGTTTGAGCGACATCCAGAGATTCAGGCGGAACCAATTTGTATTTGGCATAGAGCCTCTCATCGGCCCCCAGTCGTGTCCAGAACTCGGTCACTTTTGGCAGCGCTTCGTTGTAGGCGGCCCTCAGTTCTGGTGAGTCTGCAACGCTGTTCAAATGGCTCACAGCACCCCAGGCAGTGCTCAATCTTTCGGTGTTGACATCCAAAACTTTAGAAATCGCATGCCAATCCGCCGGAAATTCGCTTGCGGTGACGGTTTCAAGTGCCTTCGAAGCCGCAGTGATGAGTTCATCAACGGCGACATTGACATGCTCGGGTTTGATTTGATCAAAGAGAGGCAGGGCGGGTGCTTGGAGCAAGGGGTTTGAATTTTGGAGGTTCATGATTGTGATGTTCGTTCTGCGGCTTCAAGGGTGTTCACCAGCAACATGGTGATGGTCATTGGCCCAACGCCGCCAGGCACTGGTGTGATGTAAGACGCTATTTGTTCAACGCCCACAAAGTCAACATCGCCGCATAATTTGCCTTCATCATTGCGATTCATGCCAACGTCCAGCACCACAGCGCCAGGCTTGACCATGTCGGCTGTCACGACATTGCGTTGGCCAACTGCTGCCACAATCACATCGGCTTGAAGTGTCATGGCTTTAAGGTCTTGGGTGGCACTGTGACAAATGGTGACAGTTGCATTTTTTTTGAGCAGCATGAGCGCCATTGGCTTGCCCACAATGTTGCTTCGACCAATGACCACAGCATGCTTTCCTTTAAGGTCATAGGGAATGCTCTCTAATATTTTCATGCAACCATAGGGGGTGCATGGCCAAAACCCTGGCATGCCCGTCATCAGCGCTCCGGCGCTGGCGATGTGGAAGCCGTCGACGTCTTTGGCTGGGGATATGGCTTCAATCACTCTTTGCGCATCCATCTGAGCTGGCAGTGGCAGTTGAACCAGAATGCCATGAATGCTGTCATCTTGATTCAAAGCTTCAATTCGATCGAGCAAATCAGCTTCATTCAAGGTGTCTGGGTATTTTTCAAGAACAGAATGAAGACCACTGTCGGCACACGCTTTCACCTTGTTTCGAACATAGACCTGGCTGGCTGGATTCTCTCCAACCAAAATGACAGCCAGTCCGGGAGTGATGCCCTTGACCTTCAACGCAGCAGTGCGGCGGGAGACATCGGCACGAAGTTTGAGGGAGAGGGCGTTGCCGTCAATTCTTTGGGCCGTCATGTTGAACTGCTTTGAAGTGTTTTTTTAAGTAGAAACGCCCGCGAGTCAAAAAATCACGGGCGTTGAATTTGGCGTCAGCGTTCAGGCCTTGGGTGCGTTTTGTCCTAAGGCAATCTTGAGCAAGTCAGCAACTGTGTTGGCATTCAATTTTTCCATGATGTTGGCACGGTGTGCTTCAACGGTTTTGATACTGATGCCAAGGTCATCCGCAATTTGTTTGTTCAAGCGACCCGCCACAATGCGTTCCAGTACCTGAGCTTCACGGCCCGTCAGCTTGGACAGCAAGGCATCCCGGCTTGCGGCATTTTGGTGATCTGTGAACGACTCGCGTGCACTGTCGAGCATGCGTTCAACCAAGCCGACCAATTCGTCTTCCTTGAAAGGTTTCTGAATGAAGTCCATGGCCCCTTTTTTCATGGTGTTCACAGCCATGGGAACATCGCCATGACCGGTGATGAAAACGATGGGCAGGGGAGATCGGCGCTCCACCAATTTGTCTTGCAGTTCGAGGCCCGTCATGCCGCCCATTCGAATGTCGACAATCAGGCATGCAACTTCACGGGGGTCGTAGCGACTGAGGAATGATTCAGCAGAATCAAAACATCGCACACGGTAGTCTTTGCCCTCGAGCAACCATTGCAGAGAATCGCGAACGGCCTCGTCATCGTCGACAACGTAAACAGTTCCTTTTTTGGGTATTAAACTCATGGAGGTTCCCAGTGCTATGTTCAAATCAAATGGTTAAGTCGGAATTGGAGGGGATCCAAAAGGAAAAACAACAACCGACAACTTCGTCGGCATTGTAGAGGTTCTCAGCCTTAATTCTGCCCTGATGCGATTCAACAATGGTACGGCACAAATTCAGGCCAATGCCCATACCTTCAACCTTTGTGGAGAAGAAAGCCTCATAAAGTCGCCCCATGACTTCCGGAGGAAGCCCTTTACCAGAGTCAGTGACAGAGAAATGGACCGCATTCTGGTTGTCAACCAGCTTGGGCACGACACGCAATTCCACATGCCTGTGGCCGCTGGGCCGCTCTGCATTGTCAATGGATTCGGCTGCATTTTTCATCAAATTGACCAGGACCTGCTCGATCAAAATGGGGTCTACGCTCAATTGAGGCAATCTGGCGGCCACGTAATGGGACAGTCTCACGTTTCGCCTGCGCAGTTCGATTTCTGCCAACTCAACAGCTTCATTGACCATGGTCAGGACCGCTGAATCTGTTCGATTGGGCTCACTCCGCTTCACAAAAGAACGAATACGCTGAATGATCTGTCCTGCTCGTTGAGCTTGGTGGGAGGTTTTTTCAAGCGCCCAAATGAGATCGGTTTCTTGAATCTGCTTGCCTTTGATGCGAGAAACCATGCCGTTGCAGTAATTGGTGATGGCCGTCAATGGTTGATTGAGTTCGTGAGCCACGCTGGAGGCCATTTCACCCATGGTGATCAGCCTGCTGGCGTTTTGTGCGCGTTCAGCTTGCTGAGCTGCCAACTCTTCAGCTTGCCTTCGCGCCGTGATGTCGGTCGCAATCACCAGTTGTGCCAAACGGCCATCCGTCCAGTGGATGTACCGGGTTCGAATTTCTAACCACTTGTCCAAATTCACCAAATAAATTTCTGCACGCTCTGCTGGTGCGACAGTCAGACTTTCGGTGGGTAATCCTGCCAGTGCGTCAACGTCGTCCATTTCAGTCTCGACTGATCGGATGTCCAACATGCCCGCTTTTTCTACCAAGTTCAGATGCCCTAGGGTGTCTGTGCTGAACCACTGACGGTAGAGTTTGTTGGCGAAAAGCAATTCAGTACTGCCAAGAGGGGCAACGGAAACCGAAGCATCCAAAGCTTCTAAAACAATTGTGAAGCGTTCGTAAGAAGCTGCCAATTGTTCCCTGACCCGATTGGGCTCAGTGATGTCCGTCATGGAAGTCATCCAACCCGTTTGCTGTCCCATGGCATCAATGAGGGGTGAGACGTAAAGACGCGCATCAAAAATACTCCCATTCTTGCGCTTCACACGCACTTGAAATCCCCCAGAGGTTTGTTTTCCGCTGAGCTCTTCTTCAAGTCGAGCCATGAGTTGATCGCGATCGCTTTCGGGCCAATAAGGGTAGGGAGCGACACTGCCAATCAATTCATCTTCAGCCCACCCTGTCATTTGGCAAAAAGCCAAATTGACATAGGTGATTCGTCCTTCTAAGTCCAAGGCACGCATACCGGTTAGTATGGAATTTTCCATGGCCCGTCGAAAATTAGTTTCGGCCATTAGTTCTTTTTGAGTCTGCTGACGTTTTCTGGTATGACGCCAATTGCCGATCAGCATCCATGCCGTCAAAAGACTCAGGGAGGTCACTAACCAAAACAAGCCGCTTCCCACCAAATCTTGCGATGTGCGCCATGTTTGCGCCCTTAAAATCATGCCATTTCCGACGGGCGAAACGGGAACTTCAAACTCGTTATTTTGCCTAGAAATGCCAGGCATGAAACTCCAGAAGCTCATGCGTTTCGCAATGGACTGGCCCGCGATCAGGTTGCCATCGCTGTCCAACAGAGAAACCGCATACTTGGCCAAAATTTCGCTTGGTACGCCGTAGCGCAGCAGGCTCTCAACGGTGTACTCAGCCATGACCACGCCATTGAATCGACCTTGAGAATTCGCAATGGGCGTGTGCAATTGGAGCACCACATTGCGGGCGTAATTTTCTTGTCCTGTGCTTGGGCTGGCCAGTGAGAGGCTGCCATCATCCTCTTGCGAATAGACAGGCTGCATCAAATCACGTGCGAGGGTGTAGCTGTTTTCTGACTCTCCCCATTTGAGTACTTCGCCCACCCGCCACTTCTGGCTGACCAAGACACTTGGCGCTGTTTGGCTGGCAACGATTTTTCTTTTGTCATCGACCCAAGCAATGGTTTGAATTTCAGGATTTTTCAAGACCAAGGCTTCCGCACGTCTAGAAAATTCTTTGGCGTCGACATCTTTGTTGGAAATATCTCGCGCAAGCCTCATGATTTGCTCTTGTCTTTCCAACAAGCGAAGCCTGAGTCGTTGCTGGCTGTATTCGACATCCCGCTTCACCGCTTCTTGTTCACGGTCAATTTCTTCAACTCGCAAGTACCAAAAAGAAAACACAATGGCTGTCAGAAACAACATCACAGAGGCGATAGGAGCCAAACTTGCAAATCGATCTTGCTTAACCGGGCCTTGTCGCTTCCACCATCTGCGAAACCAAGACACGGGTTTGATCGTCTTGAGGACGGCGCTTATGTTTTGGGACTTCATTTCTGAAGTTTAGGTGAATCTGTTCTTAATATATTTTGCAATGTGAAATCATGAGGCACCATTTGAAATTATTGATAAATTGTGAGAGAATTTTAAAAAAATAGTTCCACCACGGCCTACAAAGGAGACAAACATGTCAGCCGTTCAGCCAAACAAGGTCCTCTTAGACTTAGATGTTATCGAAACCCGCGAATGGATGGACGCTCTGTCCGCCGTCATTGAAAAAGAGGGAGGTGAGCGTGCCCACTTCCTGTTGGAACAGCTGTTAGAACACGCCCGCGAGAACAGCATTGACATGCCGTTTTCTGCCAACACGGGTTATGTCAACACCATCGAACCGGATCAAGAAGCGCATTGTCCTGGCAACATCGAAATAGAAGAGCGACTTCGCTCTTACATGAGATGGAACGCCATGGCCATGGTGGTCAAGGCCAACCGCCACAACCCGGAAGACGGTGGTGATTTGGGCGGGCACATTGGCTCCTTTGCTTCTTTGGCACACATGTTTGGCGCTGGTTTCAATCACTTTTGGCATGCAGAAAGTGAAAATCATGGTGGTGACTGTTTGTACATTCAAGGCCACGTCTCGCCAGGTGTTTACGCACGTGCTTACCTTGAAGGCCGACTCACAGAAGAGCAATTGCTCAACTTTCGTCAAGAAGTAGATGGCAAAGGTTTGTCCAGCTATCCGCATCCCAAGTTGATGCCTGAGTTCTGGCAGTTTCCCACCGTGTCGATGGGCCTTGGCCCTTTGATGGCCATTTACCAAGCTCGCTTTTTAAAGTACTTGCACGCCCGTGGCATTGCCAACACCGAAAATCGCAAAGTGTGGGTGTTTTGCGGTGACGGTGAAATGGACGAGGTGGAGTCTTTGGGCGCTATCGGACTTGCTGCGCGAGAGAATCTTGATAATCTGATCTTTGTCGTGAACTGTAACCTTCAACGATTGGATGGCCCCGTTCGTGGCAACGGAAAAATCGTTCAGGAACTTGAAGGTGAGTTCCGAGGTTCTGGATGGAACGTCATCAAGCTCTTGTGGGGCAGCGAATGGGACAAACTCCTTGCGCGGGACAAAGACGGCGCCCTGCGCAAAATCATGATGGACACCTTGGACGGCGACTTCCAAGCTTTCAAAGCCAACGATGGTGCCTATGTGAGAAAGCATTTCTTTGGTCGTGATCCTCGCACCCTCGAGATGGTCTCACACATGAGTGACGATGAAATTTGGTCCTTGAAGCGCGGGGGTCATGACCCCCAAAAAGTTTATGCGGCTTACCATCAAGCTGTGAACACCAAGGATCAACCTACTGTGTTGCTGATCAAAACTGTCAAAGGTTTTGGCATGGGGAAAGTGGGCGAAGGGAAGAACAACGTTCACCAAACTAAAAAGCTTTCAGACGAAGACGTTCGCTACATGCGCGATCGCTTCAACATTCCTGTGCCAGACAGTGAATTGGCCAATGTGCCCTTTTACAAGCCGGCCGATGACACCCCCGAAATGCGCTACCTGCACGAACGCCGCAAAGCCTTGGGCGGTTACTTGCCGCACCGTCGTACCAAAGCAGATGAAAGCTTCACCGTTCCTGCAATCGACGTTTTTAAGTCGGTGATGGAGCCGACCGCCGAAGGCCGTGAAATTTCCACCACACAAGCTTATGTTCGTTTCCTCACGCAACTCTTGCGTGACCAAGCCTTGGGCCCGCGAGTTGTGCCCATCTTGGTTGACGAAGCACGTACCTTTGGTATGGAAGGCCTGTTTCGCCAAGTTGGAATTTACAACCCAGCAGGTCAGCAATACACACCGGTCGACAAAGACCAAGTGATGTATTACAAAGAAGACAAAGCGGGTCAAATTTTGCAAGAGGGCATTAACGAAGCTGGCGGGATGTCGAGCTGGATTGCTGCTGCCACCAGCTACTCCACCAGCAATCGCATCATGGTGCCGTTCTATGTGTACTACTCCATGTTTGGCTTTCAGCGCATTGGCGATTTGGCATGGGCGGCTGGCGACATGCAAGCGCGTGGTTTCTTGTTGGGTGGTACTTCGGGACGCACCACATTGAACGGTGAAGGTTTGCAACACGAAGATGGCCACAGCCATATTTTGGCGGGCACCATTCCCAACTGCATCAGCTACGACCCGACCTTTGCGCACGAAGTGGGTGTGATCTTGCACCATGGCTTGAAGCGAATGGTGGAAAAACAAGACAACGTTTACTACTACATCACCTTGTTGAATGAAAACTACGCGATGCCAGGTTTAACACCGGGCACGGAAGATCAAATCATCAAGGGCATGTATTTGTGCAAGGCCGGTGCTAAGAACAAAACACGTGTTCAATTGATGGGTTCAGGCACCATTCTGAGAGAGTCTTTGGCAGCGCAAGAGTTGCTCGCCAAAGACTGGGGCATTGCAGCCGACGTTTGGAGCTGCCCAAGTTTCAACGAACTGACACGCGACGGCCAAGACGCAGAGCGCTTCAACATGTTGCACCCCTTGGAAGTGCCGCGCGTGCCTTTTGTGGCGCAGCAATTGGCCAAATACGATGGCCCCGTGATTGCATCCACCGACTACATGAAAAATTATGCGGAACAAATTCGCTCCTTCATTCCAAAAGGTCGCACGTTCAAAGTATTGGGCACGGATGGTTTTGGACGAAGCGACTTCCGTAGCAAATTGCGTGAGCACTTTGAAATCAATCGCCATTACATCGTCGTGGCCGCACTCAAAGCATTGAGCGAGGAGGGCGCTGTGCCTGTTGCCAAAGTCGCTGAGGCTTTGAAGCAATATGGTATCAAGACCGACAAGGTCAACCCTCTGTACGCCTGATCACAAAAATTGGAGACACACATGGCATTGGTAGAAGTCAAAATTCCAGACATTGGTGATTTAGATGAAGTCGCGGTGATTGAGTTGATGGTCAAGGTGGGTGACACCGTCAAGGCTGAGCAATCCTTAATTACCGTTGAGTCTGACAAAGCATCGATGGAAATTCCATCTTCAACAGCCGGCGTGGTGAAAGAACTGCGCGTGAATTTGGGTGACAAAGTTAAACAAGGTTCGGTGGTTTTGGTGTTGGAAGCGAGTGGTGCCGTAGCGTCACCCGTGACGATACCTGCTGTGGCCCCTGTTGTTGCAGCGCCTGTCGTTGCTGTGCCGCAAGTTTCTGAACCAGCGGTTCCCGTTCCGGCGGTTATTGCGGCTGTGGCAGCTTCAGTCAGCGCTGCTGCGCCCGCACACAATCCCAGCGAATCCATATTGGGCTTGCCTCATGCATCACCTTCTGTGCGCAAATTTGCACGCGAATTGGGTGTGCCTTTGGAAGAAGTCAAAGGCAATGGTCCGAAAGGTCGCATCTCCCAAGACGACGTTCAAGCGTTTACCAAAGCCGTGATGGCGGGAGCGACCCAAACCAAAGCACAAACTGCCAAAGCTCATTCAGGTGGTGATGGCGCTGGGCTGGGCCTGATTCCTTGGCCCAAGCTTGATTTCGCCAAGTTTGGTCCCATTGAGCGCAAAGAAATGGGCCGTATCAAAAAGATCAGTGGCGCCAATTTATTGCGCAACGCCATCATGATTCCGGCTGTCACCA
>CANJOS010000042.1 GCA_947476015.1 Comamonadaceae bacterium
GCTGGCCTTTGTGCCGACAAACGCTCTGCAATTTTGATGCGGTCAATGCTGTGGGCCCACGCAAAGTTTTCAGCCACCAGTTTGGTTTTATTGCTTTGGATGGGACCAATGCAATGCCACTCCAAAGACAAATCTGCCAATGAAGCAATCTTGTCCACGCCTTCTTGAATGTAGTTTTCGCCAAAGGCCAAATGTCCTGCTGCGCAAGCATCTCGAACCGCTTGCGCTGGCATTGTTTTGGAAACGGCCAACAACTTCACGGCCACTATCGCACGACCCGCCGCCACAGCTGCAAGCTCTATTCGCTTGCGGACCTTGGCAAGATTGTCTGAAACTGTGGTGTTCGTCGGTGGGGTGCTCATGGGTGCTAGGTTACCAAATCTCTCTGCGCTAAGGAAATTCAATGGCATGGCAAAACATCTTGCGCTTGGCGCGAAGCGTGGGCGCATCGGATGTGCACTTTTCCACGGGGGAGCCCCCCTGGCTGCGCGTGGACGGAAAGATGCAACGTCTGGACGCTTTAACGACAGCTTCACCCAGCCAAAGCTTTCAGCCCCTTCAAACCGCTGATCTGGCCAGCTTGCTGACAACGCTTCTGTCTGCATCTACGACCTGTTTGAGCTCATTGCCACCTCACAGCGATGCCGTGACGCACAACAACCTGGACTTTGCAACGGCACTGCCTGAGGTGGGCAGATTGCGTGTGAATGCCTTTGCCCAAGCCCGCGGTCCGGCCTTGGCCTTGCGCCTCATTTCAGAGGCGACACCCACCTTAGACAAGCTTGAAGCGCCCTCCTGTGTTGCGTCTTGGGGGGAGCACATGCACGGCCTGATTCTCATCACTGGGCCCACAGGCAGTGGCAAGTCCACCCTGTTGGCTGCGCTGCTGCATCACATCAATCAGCATCGGCAAGGCCATGTCTTGACCTTAGAAGATCCCATCGAGTTTGTGCACACCTCGCATCAATGTTTAATTCAGCAACGAGAAATCGGCCGCGACACGCCCGATTTTGAATCAGGCTTGCGCGCGGGCTTGCGCGAAGACCCCGATGTGATTTTGGTGGGCGAGATGCGCGATACGGCCACCATTCGCTTGGCGCTTACCGCTGCCGAAACTGGGCACCTGGTTTTGTCCACTTTGCACACCGCCAGCGCCCCCCAAGCCATTGACCGCTTGGTCGACGCCTTTCCAGCCGGGGAAAAAGAAGGCGTGCGAGCCCTGTTTTCTGAGAGTCTGATTGCGGTTTTAGCGCAAACCCTGTGCCCCCACTTGAGCGGGTTGGGCCGGGTGGCGGCTCACGAAATCATGGTGGCCACCCCAGCCGTTCGGCACCTTATTCGAGAAGGCAAGGGCAACCAACTTTATTCTCAACTTCAAACCGGTCAGGCTGTTGGCATGCAAACCTTGGACCAAAGCCTTTTTCGGCTTTTTGAATGTGAAAAAATATCACGCCAGACTTTGCAACATTTGAGCAAATACCCGCAAAATCTCAATCTGGTGGACAATCCACCCTCTTCACTTTGACCAACCCCAACTTCCCTACCATCATGAGCAGCTTGAACGCCAAAACTTACGAACCCACGCCCTCCCAAAACGTCGCCTTTTTAGGCTTAGGCGTCATGGGTTATCCCATGGCGGGCCACATGGCCCGTGCTGGCCATGCCGTGACGGTCTACAACCGAAGTCCCGCCAAAGCAGCCGCTTGGTGTCAGGAGTTTGCAGACAGCCGTCAACCTGCGCACGCGCCCACACCCCGTGAAGCCGTGAAAAATGCCGACATCGTGTTTTGCTGTGTCGGCAATGACGACGATTTGCGCGCTGTGGTGCTGGGCGTTGATGGCGCATTTGCTGGCATGAAAAAAGGCGCAATTTTTGTCGATCACACCACCGCCTCTGCCAATGTGGCCCGTGAACTCTACGCTGCGGCCAAAACACAAGGTCTGCACTTCATTGACGCGCCTGTGTCGGGTGGTCAAGGAGGTGCGCAAAATGGTTTGCTCACCGTCATGTGCGGTGGTGATGCCGTCATCTTCCAAGCCACCCAAGCGACCGCCATGGCTTTCTCCCGGGCCTACACGCTCATGGGCGACTCGGGCGCAGGCCAACTCACCAAAATGGTCAACCAGGTGTGCATTGCTGGCTTGGTACAAGGCTTGTCAGAGGCCATTGCGTTTGGTCAAAAGGCTGGCCTTGACATGAACCTGGTGTTGGATGTGATTGGCAAAGGCGCAGCACAAAGTTGGCAAATGGACAACCGCGGTAAAACCATGGTGGCCGACAAGTTTGACTTCGGTTTTGCGGTCGATTGGATGCGCAAGGATTTGGGCTTGGTCATGGAAGAAGCCAAAAGCAATGGCGCACGTTTACCCGTCACGGCCTTGGTCGATCAGTTCTATGCCGATGTCCAACAAATGGGCGGCAAGCGCTGGGACACCTCTAGCCTGATCAAACGTTTGGGTTAAAGTTTAGGTTGTGCCTGTGGCGACAGCGGCTGTGCGCTGATGCGCTTGAGCTCTTCTTCGGTGATGGTTTCAAACACACGAACGAGTTTGACAACCCCGCTCACACTGCTGCTGCGCGCTATTTCAGAAGCGCGTTGGGCCTCACGGGGGGTGACACGGCCCATCATATAAACCACGCCGCGCTCTGTGATGACTTTGAAGGCATTCGATTGCAAATCCTTGGCATCCACCAGCAATGCCTTGATTTGACCTGTGGTGATGATGTCTTTGGAGCGCTGCGTCAAAGAACTTGCGGGTTCGACCACCAAATCGTTGACCACTGAACTGACATTTTCTTGGCTCTTTGCCAACTTCTCAGCCAGTGCACGCTCGGCTGCGGTGCTGACCTCGCCGGTGAGCAACACCATGCGGTTGTAGCTGGTCACGTTCACGTGTGAAGCGTTGCTTAAATTTTGACGCAAGCCTTGGGCTGTTCGAATTTCAATGCTCTCGTCTTCCAATTGAATGCCTGCTGTACGGCGGTCAATGGCGACCAATCCGCTCAAGACAGCGCTGCCCACCACCAAGGGTGCACAAGCTGACAAACTGGCAAGGACCGCGCTGGCCGCCAAACTAGAAAGAAGCAAACGTTTGAGATTGAATTTCACTTGAAGAGTCCTTTGAAAAATCTGATTTATTTTAAACGGGTGGAAACAAAAAGTGAATCTGCATTGTCCCTTAAGACATTGAATCCTGGTCGCCCATGAGTTGCGCATCAACACCATCGCACAGGCAATGCAAGGCCAATTGCTGAACTTCACGGATGCGTGCAGCTCGGTCATGCGGAATGCACACATGCACATCCGTTTCTCGCAAGGCCTTGGCCACTGAGCCACCGCCTTTGCCTGTGAGTGCAATGACGGTCATGTCGCGTTCATGGGCGGCATGAAGTGCGCGCATCAGACCTTCTTCTTCGCCAGTGGCAGTGATCACCAGCAGCACATCGCCAGCTTGACCTAGCGCTCGCACCTGCCGCGCTAAGCTGGCATAAGCTGGATCGCCCAAGCCTTCGTGCCGCAGGGCGATGGCGGCCAATTCGGGACGCTCACGCTCAAACCCGCCGACAAACAAACTGGCGAAGTATTGCGCCAAGGCGGCGGCACTGCCCTCACCACACACCAAAACCTTGCCGCCGCTGGTCACGCAGGCCATCAAAGCCTGAACGCCGGCATCCAAGGGCTTGGCCAAGGTCTCTGCCGATTGGTATTGGAGGTCGGCGCTGTCGATGAAATGTTGCTGTATGCGCAGGTCTAACATGGGCTTGATGATACCCGCAGGGCATGCTCTTGTGAAAGAAAGTCGAGGTCAGTGGCCCGCTTCAAACGCCCCCTTGAGCCAGATCATGTCTTCTGGCTCCCAAGCGAGCACATCAAAACGGGTCGGGGGATGCTGACGCCAGCGCAGTAAAAAATAGCGGGCTGCAAAAACAAGGCGCCGCTGCTTGGTCAGGCCCACACTGGCCAATGCCCCCCCAAATTGCCTGCGGGCTCGCAGCCGAACTTCGACAAAGACCACGGTGCCGTCAGATTCTTGCAAAATGAGGTCAATTTCACCGCCGCCCCGTCCAGGCGTTCGATAATTGCGGTGTAACAAGCGCAAGCCTTGCTGTTGAAGAAAAAGAAGCGCTGCATTTTCTGCAGCATCGCCCTTTTGCTTTGTACTGGATTGGCTTTGAGTGATTGGATTGAGGAACACCATTGAATTCAACTTTTGAAACTTCATCTTCTGAGACTTCATTGCCTGACACTGTGGCCTCTGAAATTTCTGCGCCTTCAAACGCTTCTTTGTCATCCACTTACAGCAAAGCATTTCAAGCAGCACGTGAAGCGGTGGGCCCACAAAACCACCCCACCAGCACACTGTATGTGGTGGCCACACCCATTGGCAATCTGGCAGACATCACTTTGCGCGCGTTGTATGTCATTGAAAGGGCCGACACTTTGGCCTGTGAAGACACCCGCCACACCCAACAATTGCTGCGCGCCTATGGTTTAGACAGAAGCAGCACCCAACTTCTGGCCGTACACCAACACAACGAAACAGAGGCGGCGGCCCAAGTCATTCAACGATTGGCCAAGGGTGAGCGTGTGGCCTATGTGAGTGACGCTGGCACGCCTGCCATCAGTGACCCCGGTGCGCGGTTGGTAGCCTCAGTGGCGGCGGCGGGTTTCAGAGTCATGCCTCTGCCAGGTGCCAGCAGTGTGACCACCTTGCTGAGCGCCGCAGGGGTCATGGGTGACAGCGGTTTTATCTTCTCTGGCTTTCTTTCGTCGAAAGCCAGCGACCGCCAGCGAGCCATCGAAACTCTCAGCGGCGAGTCTCGTGCCGTGGTGCTGCTTGAAGCCCCGCATCGCATTGAGGCTTTGGCCCAGGCATTGGCTTGTTTGGGCAGCAGAAGGATTACTGTGGGCCGCGAACTCACCAAACAATTTGAAACCGTGCACACGACACAAGCGCAAACACTTCCCGCTTGGTTTTCAGAAAAACCCGAGCGCGTTCGCGGCGAGTTTGCCTTGGTCATTCATGCATTAGAAAAGTCCAAAGCAGCGCTTGTTGAAGCGCTAGATGCCGACAGTTTGCGAATCTTAAAACTGCTTCTCACCGAACTGCCCTTAAAGACCGCTGTCAAATTGACCAGCGACATCACAGGGGCATCAAAGAATACCGTCTACGACACCGCCTTGGCATTGAAAAAAGGCCAAGACTGACCTCAACACTTATCGTTTGCGAAAGCCCAACCACATCACGGCGCCCACCACCATGGCGGCACCCACCAACTGAATGGGTGCAATGGCCTGGTCCAGCAGCGCCCACGCCAGCATCAAGGCAAACACCGGTTCCACATTCATGATGGCTGAATTACCCACAACACCCAGCCTTGGCAACACTGTGAACATGATGGTGAATGCGGTGCCATACAAAAACGTGAGCATGCCCAAACCCCACCAACCTGCAGGTGCTTCTGGCAAATGAAAGCCGCCCTGCGTCAGGGCTGCGGCCACTGCCAGAATTCCGACCAAGGACATGGATGAAAAAGTTCGCAAACGGCCATCCAAGCCAACAGTTTCATGCTGAGTGAGAACAAGGGCCAGTCCAAATGTGGCAGAGGCGGCCAATGCAAACGCAACCCCGCTGCCAATTTGAGACCACTGCTCAGCAGCGCCCAGCCCTGAAGTTGCGCCCATCACATCCAACGCCAATGCCAAGCCCATCAAGATGAACGGCATGCTCCACAAGATTGCTTTTTCAGGCTGGTGCTGGTACAAGACTCTGGCCCAAAACGCGGTCGTTAAAGGGTAGGTATTGAACGCCAACAAAGCCAAAGCCACTGGCAAGCGGGCCACGGCGGAATACAAGCACACACTTTGAATGGCAATCAGCCCACCAATGAACAGCATGAACTTTTTGTGCCGCGCATTGATTTGAACTTCAAGCCTTTGTTGCCACAAAATCAAACCCACCACCACCGCGGTAATGACGCTTCTGAAGCTCACGGCCGTGACCACATCAACGCCGTTGTTAAAAGCAAAACGTGCAGCAACATGATTGGCGCCCATCATCAATGCAATGAGAAGGAGCGTTGCAAACGCCATCAAGGTCAGGGGTTTGGCTGTCTCGGTCATGCCCTCATTGTGAGGGATAGAGGCCGCGCACGCTAGCATGCAAGCGACTCAAGCCTAACAATGCGTCGGTGTAGGGCGTGGCCACCTGCGTGAGCTGGCCCAACTCTCGAACGGCACTGACCAAGGCATCCAGCTCAACCGACTTGCCAGCTTCCACATCCTGCAACATGGAGGTTTTGAAGGCGCCAAGCTTCAGGGTCATTGCATGCCTGTCCTCTGGGGTCTGATCAATCGAAATGCCAATTTGAGCGCCGATTGCTTTGGCCTCCAACATGATTTTTGACACGAAGTCTCGCACCAAATCGTCCTTCAAAATAAGGTCGGTGGTGGCCCCTGTGAAAGCACTGATGGGGTTGACGGTCATGTTGCCCCACAATTTGTACCAAACATCTTTTTGAATTTGATTTGAAGTGCTGGCTGTAAAACCAGCCGCATTCAAATGGGTCAGCAAATTGACGATGCGTGCACTGGTCTGCCCCTGCTGTTGCGCAGGTTCACCCACAATCAAACCTTGTCCAAAATGATGTCGCACCACACCAGGCGAATCTAAGGAACAACTGGCATGCACCACACAGCCCACCACATGGTGTGCAGGAATAGCTTTGGCAATGCTGCCACCTGGGTCAATGGTGGCCAAGCAAGTGTCTTCAAGCTTGCCGCCAAAACCTTGGAAGAACCACCATGGCACACCATTCATGGCGGTCATCACCATGGTGTGTGTCGCGAGGAGCGGTGTCATCGCTTTGGCCACCTCGGCCATGGCGGGCGCCTTCACGGCCACAATGACCAAGTCTTGAGGTCCCAACTCAGCCGGATGGTCTGAAGCCTTGACCGCAGCCACGTGGTGCAAAGGCTGGGGCTGCGTTTGAATCAACTGCAAGCCATTCTTTTGAATGGCCACCAAGTTTGCTCCGCGTGCCAGCACACTGATCTCGTGACCTTGCTGCGCCAAATTCACACCCAGCCAACCGCCAATCGCCCCTGCACCCACAATGCAAATTTTCATAAGCGGTAACTTTCTTCGGGCCTCTGAAATTGCCGGTCGACCTGGCGAATCAGGGCATCCAACACGTCAGTGCCGGCACCGTGATGGGGGTTGAATTGCAAAGCATCGCGCGTACATTTGGCAGCGATCGCTTCACTCACCGGAATGACTTGAGACGCACCGCCCATGCTGAACGTGGCGAGTTGAATTTCACAGGCGCGCTGCAAGGTCCATAAAATAGCAAAGGTCTGGGGCAGGTTGGCGCCCCAAGCCAACAAGCCGTGATTGCGCAGAATCACAGCTTGCTTGTTGCCAATGCTTTTCAACAAGCGCGGCGCCTCTTCACCATGAATGGTGATGCCCTCAAAGTCATGGTACGCAATCATGTTGTGAAGCTGGGCTGTGTAAAAGTTGGTCTGCTGCAAACCTTCCTTCAAACAAGCCACTGAAACACCGGCCGTGGTGTGGGTGTGCATCACACAATGCGCGTCTGGCAATGCATCATGCAAGGCTGCGTGCACCGTAAAACCAGCCGGGTTCACAGGATAGGCGGAACCGTCGAGTACCTTGCCTTGCAGGTCAATTTTGACCAAGTTGCTGGCGGTGACCTCACTGTAATGCAAACCAAAAGGATTGATCAAGAAATGTTTTTCTGTGCCACTGACTGACGGCGGTAAACGCAGTGTGATGTGGTTGTAAATCATTTCGGTCCAACCTAAAAATGCAAACACGCGATAACACGCAGCCAGTTGCAAGCGCGCTTGCCACTCTTCGGGATGGACCGCTTGCTGAAGGGAGCGACTCTGGGGAAGTTGATGCGCCAACATGCTCAATACACCTGCCCAGAATGAGCCGCCAGCACCATGCCGGCATCGGGCTTGAATTTTTTGACCAAGGCGGCGGTTTGGCGAACCAGGATTTGGGTGTCCAAACCCACTGCCACAAAGAGCGCGCCCAAAGACAAATAGTGTTGGGCCAGTGCTTCGTCAGGCGTCAAAATGCCAGGCGCTTTGCCCGCTTTCAAAATCCTCACAATGGCATCCTCAATGGCGGCCTGCACGTCGGGATGGCTGGGGTTGCCCACATGCCCCAAAGAAGCCGACAAATCGGCGGGGCCGATGAAGACGCCATCCACACCGGGGGTGTGGGCAATGGCATCCAGATTGTTCAAAGCTGCGCGGGATTCAACCTGGACCAGCAAACAAACCTGCTCGTTGGCTTCTTTGGCATAGTGAGGCAACATGCCCCATCTTGAAGCGCGCGCGCCGCCCATGCCGCGCACACCGCCCTTGCCATCATCTTGCGGATAGTGCATGGCCTGAACACACTGCGCTGCTTGCTCTGGGGTGTCAATCATGGGGACCAGCAAAGTTTCCACACCCAAATCTAAATACTGCTTGATCAATGGAGTGTCTCCCACTGGCACCCGCGCAATGGCATTGTTGGCTGGGTAGCCGGCAATCACTTGAAGTTGTTGTTGAATGCTGCGCAAATCATTGGGGGCATGCTCACCATCGACCAGCAGCCAATCAAAGCCTGCCAAGGCACACAACTCTGCGCTGTAACTGTTGGCCAGGCCCATCCACAAACCAATTTGAGGCCGCTTTTCAGAAATCGCTTTCTTGAACCGATTCACAGGTGTTTTCATGATTTTTCTTTCAGATGAATTTAAATTGCAAACGGCCTAAGGGGCCGTAGTCTGCGTCGAACTCGTCGCCCACTTTGGCAGGGACGGGTTTGGTGAAGGATCCCGCCAACACAATTTGTCCGGCCTTCAGGTGTTCACCCCAAGGCGCGAGTTTGTTGGCCAACCATGCAATGCCGACAGCGGGATGGCCTTGAACGCCAGCCGCCAAACCTGTCTCTTCGACCACGCCGTTTTGACGCAAGATGGCGCCACACCACGGCAAGTTGGTGGTCATGGGATCGACTCGTTCTGCGCCCACCACAATGCCGGCATTGGCAGCGTTGTCACTGATGGTGTCAAACACTTTGCGCATCACTTTGGTGTGACGGTCAAATTGTTCAATGCGAGCGTCTATGATTTCAACGGCAGGCGTGACAAAGTCGGTGGCCTGCAAAACATGCTCAACGCCGATGTTGGGACCCTGCAAATCTTTTTTCAGCACAAAGGCCAGTTCCACTTCGACGCGTGGCAGTACAAAATCAGTGGTGGCAATGTTCAAGACTTGCCCGGGTGTGCAGTTGTAAAGCATGTTGTCTAACAAGGTGCCGTAATCAGGTTCGTCAATTTGACTGGCTTGCTGCATGGCACGCGAGGTGAGGCCAATTTTGTGGCCAATCACTTGGCGCCCTTCTGCCAATTGCAACTCGACCCAGGCACGGCTGACGCGGTAACCATCTTCAATGGTCATGCTTGGGAAGCGTTTTGAAAAATGCTCAACTTGCTGTCGTGATTTTTGTGACTGCTGCAACTCAGCCGCCAGTTGTGCAATCAGTTGGTTATCAAACATGGCCTTGACTCTTTCTCGGATGCGCTTTCAAAGCGCGGCAAACAAGGGGTGAATGTTGCTGTGCTTGTTGTCAAACACTTCAGGCCCTACATCAATTTGCAAAGTGATGCCAATGTGGCGTTTCACAAACAACTCTGCGAAATGTTTTTTCGTGACTGCGACCAAGGCTTCTCCGGCTTTTTGTTGCGTGGCTTCACTTCGACCTTTGCCCATGCGAACATTCAAATAGACAAAGGCGTAATCCTCTGAACCGCCTTCAGGATTGTGATTGAACTGGCCCGCTTGGCGACCCGCATTGCCGCCGTCGGCCACCGCGTAATGCGGCGCAGGATAGGCCAGCACACGAACGCCCCCTGTTGGAAAAACTTGCTTGCCAGCTTCATCGAGCACCCTGACCATGGTGTCTGCCAACGCTCGGCACAAAACCTTCATGTTGGTTTCGGCTTCTAACTGTCCAGTGTAAAGAATGACCAAATGGGGCATGAATTGACTTTCTCAAAAGATGGATCACAAGCGGCTGGCGCCCGCCGCATACTTGGCAGCAGGGTCATTCAAACTGCTCAGATTGAGTGCGTAGGAAGCTTGGGCTTCAGCGTTTGAAACAGGCATCACAGGAAACACCACATTGATTTGTCCTGTGCCCGAACTGGGGAAATAAGGCGTGATGACTTCAGCCTTGCCCTGGTATTGATCCCAACCCAATACACCCAACAACATGGCGGTGTCGTGCATGAAACCTTCGCCATGGCCTTTTGCCGCGTACTCTGGCAGCATGGCACAGAACGTTTTCCAGTCGCCTTGCTGCCACAGTTCAACGACGCCGTGGTCCAGTTGCTCTAAAAAAGGGCTCCAAATTTTGTTGGCGTATTCAGGCGCCAGTCCATTTTGTGCAAAGCGATGCGACAAGGATCCGCTGGCAAAAAACGCCACCTTGCCGTCGTAATGCTGCTCTACAGCGCGCCGCATGGCCCAACCCAATTTCGCACTTTCCGCCAAGGAATGCACCATGCACAAAGCAGAAACAGAAATTACTTTGTAATGGCGATCGGCGTTCATGTAGCGCATGGGCACCAAGGTGCCATATTCCAGCGCCAAACTGGTGTGCTCATGCGCCAGCGTGCCAATGCCCGCGTCATTGCAAGCTTTGGCCAAAATGTACCCCAACGCTGGATTGCCATCGTACTCATAAGGCATGTTGCTGATGAAGTGCGGCAACTCGTTGCTGGTGTAGTTGCCTTGAAAGTGCAGCGCATTGTTCAAGTGGTAGGCAGAGTTGACCAGCCAATGCGTGTCAAACACCACGATGGTGTCAACACCCAAGTCGCGGCAACGTCGGTCAATTTCATGATGGCCATCGATGGCGGCCTGCCGTGTGCCCTTTTGAGGGCCGTCCAACTCGCTCAAGTACATGGACGGCACATGCGTGATTTTTGCCGCGAGTGAAACTTGTCCCATGATCAGACTCCCCAATGTGGAATGTGGTGCGAGCCCATCGACACTGCCACGTTTTTAGGCTCGCAAAAAACTTCGTAACTCCAAGTACCGCCTTCACGCCCCGTTCCGCTGGCTTTGGTACCCCCAAAAGGCTGGCGCAAGTCGCGCACGTTCTGGCTGTTCACAAAACACATACCGGCCTCCACTGCCGCAGCCACGCGATGCGCGCGGCCCAGGTTCTCAGTCCAGACATAACTGGACAAGCCATATTGAATGTCGTTGGCCAACTCAATGGCATGCGCTTCATCACGGAAGGGGATCAAACACGCCACAGGGCCAAAAATTTCGTCCTGTGCAATTTTCATGCGGTTGTCGACATCGGCAAACACCGTGGGCCAGACGAAATTGCCTTTCTTGACACGGTCTGGAAGCTCAGGTGCATAAGAGGGTTTGTCTAAGCCGCCACACAGCATCGTGGCGCCTTCTTGAGGACCCAGCTCAATGTAACTTTTCACCTTGGCCAAATGCGCTGGGCTGATCATGGGTCCCACCAAGGTGTTTTCATCCAAGGGATCACCCACTTGGATGCGCTTAGCGCGTTCGGTGAACTTCTGCACAAAGTCTGCGTAAATACTTTGCTGGACCAAGATGCGGCTGCCAGCTGTACAACGCTCGCCGTTGTTACTGAAAATCATGAACACCGCAGCGTCCAATGCACGCGGTAAATCGGCATCTTCAAAAATCACAAAGGGCGACTTGCCGCCCAACTCCATGCTGAACTTTTTGAGACCTGCACTTTGCACAATGCGATGGCCGGTCGCTGTAGAGCCCGTGAATGAGACAGCACGCACATCGGGATGCGCTACCAAAGGCTCGCCAGCATCTCCGCCATAGCCGTGTACCAAATTCAAAACGCCCGGTGGGACACCCGCCTCCAATGCCAACTCACCCAAACGTGCAGCCGACATGGGCGAGAGTTCGCTCATTTTTAAAACTGCCGTGTTGCCAAATGCCAAACAAGGCGCCACTTTCCAAGTGGCGGTCATGAAGGGCACATTCCAAGGACTGATCAAGGCACACACACCCACCGGATGAAACAGTGTGTAGTTCAAATGTGTGGGCGTTGGATAGGTATGGCCATCAACGCGCGTGCACATTTCTGCAAAGTAAGAAAAATTATCGGCCGCACGCGGAACCAGTTGCTTGCCGGTTTGCGAAATGGTCTGACCGCAATCACGTGTTTCCGTTTGCGCGATCTCTGGCACGTTCTGGGTGATGAGTTCACCCAGCTTGCGCATGATCTTCGCGCGGTCTGCGGCCGGCGTGCCAGCCCATTTCGGAAAGGCGGCTTTGGCGGCGGCTACGGCTTGGTTCACTTCCATTTCACCGCCGACAGACACTTCGGCCAACACCTCTTGCGTTGCGGGATCTCGGGTTTCAAAAGTATGGGCATTCGCAACGCTGCGGCCGTTAATCAAATGATCGATGCGCATGGTCTTCTTGTCTTTCGTTTCAGGGGCAACATTTAAAAATGAGGTCATGAATGGCTCAACGTATTGGTCAAATCACCGACACCTTCAATGCTGGTCACAATGACATCGCCTGCATTGCAATTCACCACACCATCCGGAGTGCCCGTGAGAATCAAATCACCCGGTTGCAAAGTCATGAATTGGCTGAAAAATTCAATCAAGGTGGGCACATCGAAAATCATGTCGCGGGTGTGTCCTTTTTGAGTCACTTGACCATTCACTGTCGTTTGCAAGGCCAAGTTCATGGGACTGCCATAGCGATCATGGATGTCTTTGGCATCTACCAACCAAGGGCCAATGGGCGTGCAAGTGTCCCGATTTTTAACGCGCAAATTGGGACGGTACCAGTTCTCCAAATAATCGCGAATGGCGTAATCATTGGCCACAGCATAGCCAGCCACATGCTCGTAAGCATTTTCTTTTTTAACGTTCTTGGCAGTTCGCCCAATCACCACTGCCAACTCGCACTCATAGTGCATGTGCGTCACGTCGGTCGGCCTGCGCGTGAAAGCCATGTGGCCTATCAAAGCGGCTTCCCCTTTGACAAAAACCAAGGGCTCCTCCGGCGCTTTGAAGGCCAACTCTTTGGCATGGTCAGCATAGTTCAGCCCCAGCGCCAACACCGTTCTGGCTTGCGGCACTGGCGCCAGGGGTGGCAGCCACACCACTTCATCAAACTTCAAGCGCTTGCCCGACCAAGGGCTGCGCGTGAGCAGCAGTTCACCCTCTGACTCAATGGCTTCGTGAACAGCGCCAGCCCAAGCAATGCGCGCGTGCTTCATGCGGTACCTCCCACCAACGAATTGACCAGCGTCTCAAACCCCTCAGCCGAAATTTCCACCACATCACCCTTCTTAGCCCGGGGCCGTTTGCCGTTTGGCAAACAGTCGCTGCCCAACAACAACACATCGCCCTTTTGAAAGGTCATGAACTCAGAAATATCGGCCACCAACTCGCGCGACTTCCGAACTGTGTCCGCGTAATTTACACGCTGCATTTCTTGACCATTGATCTTGACAGTGAGCACCATCTCGTCGGTATTGACCCTGTCGATCGAGCGCACTTTGGTGCCCACCCCTAAAAACGTGTCGACGCATTTGAATTTGACAGGGGGCCGGTAATAACTTTCATGCGGAACAGAGACATCGTTCACCAACAGACAAGCGACGGGTTGTGCATTGTCACCAAAGACCCATGCCACATTGGCACCCACATCGACCTCGCTCACCGAAGCCGGCAAGACGATGTCGCTGCCCGATGGCGTGAAGGTGTTGGCTGTTTTGATGAACAAGACAGGCGCTTTGGGCGCTCCTTTGTAGGGTGCTTCTGGCATTTGGAGCGCCCTCAAATTCCATTCTCTTTTGAAATTGAGCAAAGTGCCGTAGACAGTCCCCTCCGGCCAGTAATGATTTTTTTGAGTGTGCATTTTTTATGCCATTTCCTAAACAGTGTCTTCAACTGGAAACGTTTCTAACTGAATCACCGCATCCAACAATTGGTAGAGCTGTGCTAACTTTTGTTTGCCCAACTCGCTTTCCATCCAGACGTAATGTGATTCAATGGTCTCCGACAATTTGGCCACTTTTGACAAGCCCAGCGAGGTGGCTCGCACCACCGTTCTGCGTGCATCTTGCGGGCACCGACTGCGCTCAATCAACCCATCTCTTGCCATTCGCGTCAACACGCCCGTTAAGCTCGGTCCGAGCAAAAAAGCTTCGCGTGCCACTCGGCCGGTCTCAACGCCTTCAGCTTCCTGCGCATGCTCCCCCAAAACACGCAACACCCGCCACTGCTGATCCGATAAGCCATGCTCACGCAAACTGGGCCGCGTGTGCAGCATCACCGCCTCGCGCGCTTGCAACAGCAGACGCGGCAAATTTCGGTGTACAAAAGTTTGGTTTTTCATGGGCAACGTATTTATTTAACATGTTAAATGAATTCTGTGGGCTCGGAAAATCGGGTAAACCCGCCTTTTCAGTCGTCGATGGACAAGAAGCTCGCGTCTAGACCCTGCAGAGGGGGAATAATTACGCCATGCACACCTCCTTTTTTGACATCCACCAACGTCGACTGATTCAAGCCCCCATGGCGGGTTCTCAAAACCATGGCTTGGCTGCTGCCGTTTTCAAAGCTGGCGGGTGGGGCAGCGTTCCTGCCGCCATGTTGAATGCCGAACAACTGCAATCTGAAATGCTGGCTTTTCGTTCGGCCCTCTCTGGCCACTGGGCTTCGAGCACCGATGCAGCAAGCTTCCTGCCCCTGAATGTGAACTTTTTTTGCCACGCAACGCCGCTCAGCATGCCCGAGCGAGAATCTTCATGGCGCGCCCAACTGACAAAGTACTTCGCGGCGTTCGGCATTGACCCACAAGCCATTCCTGCGGGCCCGGGTCGCGAGCCCTTCAACGAAGAGAGTTTGAAACTGGTGGGCCATTTCAAGCCCGCGGTGGTCAGTTTTCATTTTGGGCTGCCCAAAGCTGAATGGGTTAAGCAACTCAAGGCTTGGGGCCTGCAAATTTGGTCGTCGGCCACCACCGTTCAAGAAGCTCAGTGGTTGGCACAGCACGGGGCCGACGCCGTCATTGCGCAAGGCCTTGAGGCAGGCGGGCATCGTGGCATGTTTCTCACAGAAGACCTTAACAGCCAGTTAGGCACCATGGCGTTGCTGCCCCAAGTCATCAAAGCGGTGGCCGTGCCCGTCATTGCGGCGGGTGGCATTTCCAGCCCGACGGCTGTGGCCGCAGCCAAAGCGCTGGGCGCGAGCGCCGTTCAAGTAGGAACCGCTTTTCTCACCAGCCACGAGGCGACTACCAGTGCCCTGCATCGCCAAGCTTTGCTGTCGGCATCTGCGCAGGACACTGCACTCACCAACCTTTTCAGCGGTCGCCCAGCACGCGGAATTGTGAACAAATTCATGCGCGAAATGGGGCCCCTTAACCCAGATGCCCCCGCGTTTCCTTTGGCCACCGCTTTCCTGGCCCCTTTGCGTTCAGCCGCTGAAGCTCAGGGCCTCAGCGATTACTCGCCACTGTGGTCAGGTCAAAATGCCTCAGATTGTCAAGCCTTGTCGGCAGCCGACATCACCCACAAACTCTTGCAAGGCTGGCCATGAGACCCCTATTTTCAAAGTTGGCACAGCCAGAGTGTTAGGCTTCTATCATGGCCAAAGACAAAACCATTTTCACGTGCTCCGATTGCGGTGGCACGACCCCACGTTGGTTGGGCAAATGCCCCACCTGTGGCGCTTGGAACACGCTCATTGAAAGCACCGTCGATGCCAGCGGCAGCGCCAAAAACAGGTACACCAGCCAATTTCAAGCATTGGCCAAAACCGCCGAACTCACCAAGCTGGGCGACATAGAAGCCACTGACGTTGATCGCACCGCCACGGGCTTGGATGAGCTTGACCGTGCTTTGGGCGGCGGCGTGGTGGAAGGCGGCGTCGTCTTGATCGGCGGCGACCCCGGTATTGGCAAGTCCACCTTGCTGCTTCAAGCGCTAGATGCCTTGCAACGCAAAGGCATGAACACCCTGTATGTGACGGGTGAAGAAAGCGGCGCCCAAGTGGCTTTGCGCTCTAGACGACTTGGCCTTGACAACAGCCAAGTTCAGGTTTTGGCTGAAATTCAACTGGAAAAAATACTGGCCACGCTGCAAACTGAGCGTCCCCACATTGCGGTGATCGACTCCATTCAAACGGTCTACTCTGATCAACTCACCTCGGCCCCCGGCTCGGTGGCGCAGGTTCGCGAGTGTGCCGCGCACTTGACGCGCGCAGCCAAAGCCACCGGCACTGCCATTGTCTTGGTGGGCCACGTTACCAAAGAAGGCGCGTTGGCCGGCCCCCGCGTGCTTGAACACATGGTCGACACCGTGCTGTACTTTGAGGGCGACACCCACAGCAGCTTTCGATTGATCAGGGCCATTAAAAATCGCTTTGGGGCGGTCAACGAAATTGGCGTTTTTGCCATGACCGAAAAAGGCCTGAAAGGTGTTTCCAACCCCAGCGCCATCTTTTTATCGCAACACGCCGAGCCAGTGGCGGGCAGTTGCGTGATGGTCACTTTGGAGGGCACTCGACCGCTCTTGGTGGAAATTCAAGCCTTGGTCGACAGTGGCGGCCCCAGTCCCCGCAGGCTGTCTGTGGGTTTGGAAAGAGACCGATTGGCCATGCTGTTGGCGGTCTTGCACCGGCACGCGGGCGTGGCTTGCATGGACCAAGATGTGTTCGTGAATGCCGTCGGTGGCGTTCGAATTAGTGAGCCAGCTGCTGACTTAGCAGTGATGTTAGCAATTACTTCTTCGCTTAGAGGCAAAGCGCTTCCAAAAGGCTTCATTGCCTTTGGTGAGGTTGGATTGGCGGGTGAAGTCAGGCCTGCGCCTCGCGGCCAAGAGCGTCTGAAGGAGGCCGCCAAGTTGGGCTTTACCGTGGCCGTGGTGCCCAAAGCCAACGCACCCAAAAAGAACGACAAGAACTTTGAAGGCCTCACCATTTACCCGGTTGACCGCATTGAAGACGCCATGAACTGCGTTCGAGGACTTTAAGATCAGGCCATGAACATCTCCAGAATTATCATTCCGATTGGGGTCGTCGCTTTCGTCGCAGGCGCTTGGCACCAATACCAATGGCAGGGAGTGGCCGTGGCCACAGGGGCCGTGGTCATGTGGGTTTTGCTGCACTTCACTCGCATGGTCACCGTACTCAGTCGCGCGGCCAACCGACCCGTAGGCCATGTGGGCAGCGCCGTCATGCTCAATGCCAAGCTCAAAAAAGGCGTGAATTTGATGCACGTGATTGCCATGACAAAGTCTTTGGGCGAACGTTTGAGCGAAGAAAATACCCAGCCCGAGGTTTTTAAATGGACAGACACTGGCGAATCTTTCGTCATCTGTACATTCAAAGGCGGCAAACTCAGCGCCTGGGACATGACCCGGCCAGAGCCCCTCGATGCAGATACCTCCCCTCAGGCGAACTGAAATCGACTGCCCCCGCACTCAGACCCGGAAATAAGACCCGTAAAATGGCAACTTTGCGAATCTGGCAACAAAGGACACAACAATGAGCAACGAAACCCCCTCGATGGAAGACCGCGACGGCAAAATTTGGATGGACGGCAAAATGGTCGAATGGCGCGACGCCAAGATCCATGTTTTAACCCACACGCTGCACTACGGCTGCGGCGCATTCGAAGGCGTTCGCGCCTACAAAACCGTCAATGGCACGGCTATTTTTCGTTTGCAAGAACACACCGACCGGCTCTTCAACAGCGCCAAAATCTTGCGCATGAAACTGCCCTTCACCAAAGAAGAAGTGAGCGAGGCCCAAAAAGCCGTGGTGCGCGAAAACCATTTGGAAAGCGGCTACATCCGACCCTTGACTTGGATTGGCTCGCAAAAGTTGGGGGTCAGCCCAAAAGGCAACAGCATTCACTTGATGGTGGCCGCATGGACTTGGGGCGCTTACTTGGGCGAGGATGGCCTGAAACGCGGCATCCGTGTCAAAACCTCCAGCTTCACACGCCACCATGTGAACATCACCATGACGCAGGCCAAGGCGGTAAGCAACTACACCAACTCCATCATGGCCAACATGGAAGCCACCGATGAGGGATACGACGAAGCTTTGTTGCTCGACCCATCAGGCTTTGTGTCTGAAGGCGCTGGTGAAAACATTTTTGTGGTCAAAGATGGTGTGATTTACACACCCGACTTGTCTGCCGGCGCATTGAATGGCATCACACGCAACACGGTGTTCCACATTGCCAAAGATTTGGGGCTTGAGATTGTGCAAAAGCGCATCACCCGCGATGAAATCTACATTTGCGATGAAGCTTTCTTCACAGGCACAGCGGCCGAAGTGACACCCATCCGCGAGCTCGACCGCATTGAAATTGGTGCTGGCAGTCGCGGCCCCATCACTGAGAAAATTCAATCCGCTTTCTTTGACATCGTGAACGGCAAAAATTCAAAGTACGCGCACTGGTTGACGCTGGTTTAAAGCATTGAAAGACAAAGCTCATGAGCCATCCTATTGAACTCTTGGCAAAAGACTTGAACCCTCAAGGTGGCGTTTTTTGCCCCAGCCCTCAAGCTGACATGAAGGTGTGGAACAGCCACCCCAAGGTTTACTTGGATGTTGCTCGTGAGGGTCATGCCAAGTGCCCTTATTGTGGAACTGAATACAGATTAAAAGCCGGTGAGGCCGTTGCACACGGTCACTGACCAAAGCCAACACCCACACCGCGTCTTATGCAAGAAGAGCGAAGCCAAGGTATTTCGATCTACGTGATCAACCTTGAACGTTCGCCAGACCGACTTGAAAAAATTGCTGCGCAATTGCGGCAACTGAATTTGCCATTTCAGCGCATCCGAGCCGTTGACGGGAAGCTCGCCACACCAGAACAAAATCAATGCCTGAACCTGAGCCTCTACAAGAAACGGCATGGCAAATTGCCCACGCCGGGTGAGTTGGGGTGCTACCTCTCTCACTATGAGGCCATCTGCATGGCTGCTCAGTCTGAAAATAACGTCTCACTGATCTTGGAGGATGATGCTATTTTGGGCTCTTGCCTTGCAAGCACTCTCAACGCGCTTGCCGCAATACCCGCCAGCTGGGATCTGGTGAAATTATCAGGCGTTCATTCCGGAACACCGATTCAAGTCATGCCGATGTCTACAGGCGAAACTTTATCGGTAATGCTCACCAAGTGCACTGGGGCCAGCGCCTATCTGATCAACAAAAAAGCCGCTCTGGCGTTGCGCGAGGGATTGCTCCCCATGAGCCTGCCCATTGACCATGAAATTGACAAAGGCTGGCATTACAAATTTCAGGTCAGAGCTGTCTTACCTTTTCCAATCACGCACAACACGGAAGCTGTGTCTACCATTGGCGAGATTCCAAAATCTCTCAAATTGCCCCCCCATCAAAGAATCCCGACCCACATCTACCGCGTCCAAACAGAGATCCAGCGACTGGCCTATGGGCTTGGCGAGCTTTGGCACAGTCGATTACAAGGCTGAGCTAGGCAGAGCCCTTTTCCACGGCACTTTCTCTCGCCAAACTGATCAGAACACCCACCATCCAAAGCATTGGCAAGCCAATGGTGGCATCCCGCGTGCCGTTGTTTACCAGAGAAGAGAATGTGGCCATGAAAATAGCCGCACAGGCTGATGCACCCCATGCGTTTCTGATTTTCCAAATGCTGTTCACCTGGGACAACATCAAAAACATCCAC
>CANJOS010000043.1 GCA_947476015.1 Comamonadaceae bacterium
ATTGTAAATTCCGGTACCTTCGGGGCCACCAAAAATTGGAATGCGTTGGGTACCTTGCATGACAAATTGATAATCTTTTAATTGAGCATTCAAGGGCATTTTTTGCTGTTCAAATGTTTTCAAAATGTCTGAAAAAACTTTGGTGATTTGATCGCGTACCGCATTGTCAGACAGACGCAAACGCATGTTGGTACTCAATGGATCCTTTGCATCGTAGGGGGTCCATGCGTTGTCTCCAAGGGCGGCAATTCCCAGCCAAATTTTTTCAAACAACAAATAGCCAGAACTGTTCAGTTCTGCGCGGCGATCCCAATTTTTCAAAATCTCACAGGCATTTTGGAGGTCAGAGTTTTGTGAGCAGACTGAAATAATTTCATCCAAATGCCGCTCAGCTGTCAGAACTCGGTGTCGCATGGCCAATTCGATCCAACTCACTGGGTCTACTTTGCCGTCTGCGTTCATGCCATCTTTGGCGGTGAAGCGCTCATTGATTTGGGTCAGGTTCATTCTTGCGCGCCAGCCCAGAGAAATATCAGAGCGGCTGACAACTTGTGGAAATCCTACCAAGGGCTGCTTTGGCTGGGTGTACCAAGAGCTGTCATTTGAGTTATGAACAAAATCAGTTCGCTGCAAGTGCGGCATGTTCGCAGCTGGCACAAGACCTGGGAATGACGAGTTGGGGGCGACTTGCCAATTGCAAGAACTTCTAGAACCATCGAGCACAGGAATGCCAGGGCCTTTTTTAGGATAGGTTCCCATAGCAGCCATCAAGGGTTTGAACTCTGGTACCACACATGCTTCTAGTTGCGAGTCGCTTAAATTGGGAGCTGGCGTGATGTTGCTGAACAAGGTTTTGCCTTGATCATCGGCTGAGGTCACTTGCAAAACATAACTTCCCAGAATGCGAGTCATGGAAGACTTGAGATCTTCCGTGCTCTTTACCATGCTGATGTCTCGGTATTGCTGCAGAACTCGGAAGTTATCAAAATTGACCTCGCGAATTGCGAATGCCCGTGACTTAGTCCAAGCGAAGGGGCCTTGCATGGCCAATACAGGTCCATAACGAGTTTCCCAAACCGTGTGTTCAGTGGAAGTAGACGAGCCACTTTCTGCCAATGATTCAACTTTAACCCGAACAGGTTTCATGTTTTCAAATTTGCCGTCTAGCTCATATTGAGTTGGATCTTGCGGGTGCAGTTTGAGCGCAAAATAATTGAATCGTTGGATGGATGAAATGGTGCCTGTCCAAGCAACATTTTGGTTGAATCCTACGAAGGGGAAAACGTAACCCGGCAACGTAGAACCTAAAACATCGTATTTGCCTGGCAGTTTCAAATGAACGATGTGCAAGCGTGTACTGCCTTGCCAAAACAGATGGGGATTGCCATAAAGCATACCTGTGCCATTGCGCGTATGTTCCCGTCCAAACGCTACAGCGTTGCTGGCACGTTCTTCTGGAAGCTCTGGCAAAGTACTTGCAATTTTCCGCTGGTCCATGTCCAACTCTGCTGCACTGCTTGTCGTGCTTGGAGGTCTGGCTGTAGCGACCGCAGTGGCAATGTCTTTGCTACTTAGGCTAAGACCTACAACGCCTGTTAGGTGGTGCCTGGCTAAATCGTCCGCGCTGACCCTGTTCAACCAAGGTCCTTTGGCGCATTGCGGAGATCGTTGCTCTGGTGTGTGATCACGAAGATAGCGAGAAATGCCCTTGGCTGCACCGTCGAAAACATGTTTCACTTCTGGGGGCTGTGCTTTCCAAAAAGCAGCAACTCTCTCGTCACTGCCGATCCATTTGTGAAAGACGTCAGAACTTAAGTTGTCTTGGCCCGAAGCACTTTTCCCATTCGGTCCAAAGTATTTGGATCGCTCACCTCTGGCCGTCATCAGCATTTCGTTCAAGTTGCAACCGTGGTCTTTTGCAAGGACGTAGCCATAACCATATCCAATCCCAGTCTCTGAATCTGACTGAATGTGAGGAATACCATAAGACGTGGTGCGAATTTCTGCGCTTATTTTTTCACCCTTAGGCGAGAGCATGGCGCACCCACTGGCCATCACAACCAAGCTGACTGAAAGACTCACAATGGATAATTTGAACATTTCAATTCCTTTTGAACCAACATAAACAGAACATGGGCGTTCAACAAAGCAATGATTTTTACAATCTTTGATCAAAACAATAATCACATTGGAGACAGGTGATTCCCTAGTGGGTGAGGTTTTTTGAGGCTGCTAGAGCAAAAAAAACGGGTGCTATTGCACCCGTTTCAACTGCCGCCCTCGTGGTGAAGGCAAGTCATTTATCTTTTATTTCAAGTATTTATCGTAATCAGCATACTGACCAAATGGCTTGAACTTTTTGCTTTGGAAGTCGTAGTTATAGGTCCGCAAGCCCACCAAGCCACGGTGATCATCCTTGGTGTATTTCAAAGGAGAGGAAACACCCTTGGTGTCAACTTGGAAACCTGCGTTGAGCAAGGCCACCAGTTTGGCGCGTGTGGGCTCTGGACCAACGCTTCGAATGGATTCAGCAATCAATTGTCCAATCACCCAACCGCCGACGTAGTTGACGTTTGCTTTGTTGTTGCTGTAACCAAATTTTTCGGCATAGGCAGACAACTCACGAAGGCCCGCAGTGTCTTCAGAGTCTGCTGGTGAAAAGCAGCTCATGAAGTGGTAATTGGCACCAGCTTCAGGGCCAATAGCGGTGTAAATCTCTTGGGTGCCTAAGTGTGTGATGCCAAACGCTGGAATCTTTAATCCATATTGTTGCAGGGTGCGCATGGTCAAGATGGCGTTGCTTGGAATACCATAGATGGCCACCACATCAGGCTTCATGGTGATGATCTCAAGCACCTGCGCAGTCACGTCTGCCGCGCCTACTTTAACGGGAAAAGCCTTTGAGTTGCCGCTCAACTTGACCATCTCGGCAGCGATGTAATCGGCAAACTCTTTACCACCCGCCACGTCCAAGTGGACCACAGCCACTTTGGGACTTTTGAGTTTCAAGCGATCGTTGAAATAACCGACGCCCGCTTGTGCCATTTCTTTGGTACCACAAAAGCCAGCGTAGTACATGGGATGTGCTGGTTCGTAGCCCAACTTGTTTAGCGCATAAGCGCCCACGATGGGCACGGGGCCACGCTTGATTTGTGGCATGAGAGGCGCTTGCCCAGAGGAGCTGCCCATGCCGGAAATGGCCAGCACGGGAGTTTGATTGACCACGCGCTCAAAGTTCACGCGAATCATGGCGTTGTCGTAGCGGTCATCTTCCACCAGCAAATTGATTTTGCGGCCATGAATGCCGCCTTCCTCATTGACTTTGCGAATGTAGGCCTTCACACCATTGGTCCATGGCACCTCGTTGGCCGCAGTGGGGCCGCTTAAATCCATCAACACAGCCCAGTCGATGCGGTCCTTGTATACGCCATCGCCTGGGAGCTCGAAAGCCCATGAGGAGAACAGGGTGGCGCTGAGAGAAATGGCAAGTCCAACTTGACGAAGTGCTTTCTTCGGTTGGAAGCTGGTTTGGGATGCTGGCGCATTCGCTTTGAAAGTCATGTCTCAATCTCTTTCGTTAGAAGTTAGAAAAGTAAGAAACATGATTTTCTAAATGTTTAAACAATAAACCAATAGGTATAATCACCTACTAATCCATAGGAAAAATATACCAATCAGTATAATTTGCATTTGGTTTAGGCTTTACTCGCCTAAAACGTCCTTTGTTTGTTCGCCTAATTCTGGTACCCCGTGTTGAATAGCAAACTTTTCGCCATTGAAAAGAACAGGCTGAGCCACAAAGGACTGAGCGCCGAATGTTTGCGTCATGCCTCTTGCTTTGATTTGCGGGTTGGACATCACGTCTTCGATGGCTATCAAGGGGCCAAAGGCAATCCCTTTTTGTTCTAAAGCCTTGTAAATCGCTGCGTAATCCCACTCACCAATGGCTGCGCGCAACTGGGGGTCGATGTCTTGCACGCGTGAGCTGCGATCGTTTTCATTCAACGCGGCCCATTCAGGTAAATTGAGAAGATGACAGAGTTCGCGCCACATCTTGTCTTCTCCCGCAATGCTCAAGGTAATCTGTTTGCCATCGCGGGTGCTGAAAATGCCATAGCCCGGATCTGATGGGGGTAACTCACGCGTTGGCAAATTGTTGATGGGTGGCACTAAAAAGGGGGTCATCCAACTCACCAGAGAGTCCATCATGGACACGTCCAGTACTTGGCCTTTTTGAGTTTGGGTGCGAGCATAAAGCGAAGTCACGATGCCAAGGGCTGCAAACATGGCAGACGAGATATCAGCCAAGGGCAACATGGGCACATCTCCGCGGCGTTCTTGCGAGGGCGTACTTCGCAGCAAACCCACTGCGCCTTGAATGCTGAGGTCGTGGCCTGCTATTTGTGCCAATGGGCCTGTTTGGCCGAATGAAGAAATCGAAGCAAAGATCAAGGAGGGTTTTCGTGCGCGCAATGTTTCAGCACCAATCTTGAGCCGGTCCATCACGCCTGGGCGAAAGCCTTCGATGACCACATCGGCCGTGTCAACCAATTTCAAAAACTGTTCGCGCCCTGCTTCAGATTTGAGATCGAGCATGACCGATTTCTTATTGCGGTTGAAGCTGGCGAACAAGCCTGTGAATCGCCTGGAAGGGTCGCCCCCATTGGGGCGTTCGATCATGATGACCTCTGCGCCCATGTCCGCCAGAAGCATGGTGGCGTAGGGCCCAGGGTATTGTTCAGCCAAACTGAGTATTCGAATGCCAGACAAAGGAGGGTAAACCATAGTCGCTTATTTTCTTATTGGAATAAATGTCTACTAAAAAGTATATAACAGTACTTGAGAAGATTTTTTCAGTCTGAGTGTGATATAGTTTTTCGTGACAACGGAATTATTTTCGAAATCTCGAAAAAGCTGGTCCTGGCTGTCAGGGCAAACGATGTGACATGGAGAATGTGGTGTATGGCACATAACAGACAAGTAGGTGTGATTGGGGAGGCTGTTTTAGCCCCTAGATCAACCGACCAAACCTCGCTTGAAGAGGCTTTGTATGCGGTCACGCATGCGGCGCTTCGCGATGCAGGTTTAACAATTGAAGACATCGACGGTATTGTGGTGGCTGGCAACGACCAAATGGACGGACGAGCCATCACGATTATGATGGCTTCTGGCTCTGTAGGGGGGGTGAACAGAGACATTTTGTCGACCCCTTCTGGCGCAGAGCATGCCTTCGTGTTGGGCGCACTTCGAGTGCGGTCTGGCATGTACAAGACTCAATTGGTGGTCTCATGGAGCCCGATGGAAGTCGACAATCTGTCAGAAGTTCAGCGACTGAGCAATGACCCTTATTACCATCGCTCATTGCCCCTAGATGACCTGTCGTCACATGCGCTACAGGCCAATGTTTTGGAAAATGAGGTCCCGCAGTTGCGAGAAGCTGCACTCGAGTTGGTACGTCAATTCAGGATCAATGGCTTCAAAGCCTACCCAGAGCACAGTGCAGCACCCGTGGAAAAAGTTTGGATTGAGGGCGGCAAAATGTTGCGCTACCCGATCACCGAAGGCATGGTGACGGCCCCTTCATTTGCCGCCGTTGCCATGGTCATTGCCGACGAAGACTGGATCAAGTCACATCCCGAGCAAAAAGTGGCATGGGTGCATGGCATGGGATGGGCCACAGAGACAGCTTACTTAGGTGACCGCGATTTAGCCCAATTGACTTCGCTCGCAGCAGCTGCCGGTCAGGCCTACAAAGAGGCGGGTCTTCAAAAGCCAACTTTTGATGTTGCTGAATTGGCTGATGCAACGCCCTATCAAGCGCTGGTTGCGCTCGAGGGTCTGGGCCTGTGTGCTCGCAAAGATTGGGTAAGCGCTGTGAGCAAAGCGCAGTATGGACCTCAAGGCCAAACGACAGTGAACCCATCAGGCGGTGCTTTGTCATTCAACCCTGTGTTCTGCAGCGGTTTGATGCGCATTGCAGAAGCAGCCAATCAGGCACGCGGCACCGCTGGATCACATCAGAAAAAAAATGTTCAAAAAACGGTAGGCCACGGGGCAAGTGGTTTTGCCATGCAATACAACACGGTCGTTGTCTTTGGCCGTGAACCCCTGGAGAGCTTGAAATGACGATTCCTCGTATTGGCATCATTGGTATTGGTCAGTCTGCATTCAAAGCAAGACGTCCGGACGTCAACTACCCAGAACTCGTGCGAGAGGCTGTCACGCTCGCGCTGAACGACTGCAAAATGGAACTCGATGAAATCGAGGCTGTGGTTTATTCTTTGGCCCCAGATGCGCTGCTCGGTATTACGAACGCAGAACGCTTAGGCGTTGATGCGGTAGGCGCTCGCAACAAGCGCTTTATGCGAATCAACACGGGTGGCTCTACAGGCATCTCTGCTTTGGCTGCAGGTCACTCGCACATTGCAGCAGGTGCCTGCGATGTGGCCTTGGTGGCGGGTGCAGACAAGGTGGGAGAGTGCGGTGACTCACAAACCATTTTGAATAAAATTTGGGATCCCATCTACGAGCGGCCCTTGCCCTTGGGCACCATCACCATGTTGGCCATGTCTGCAGTGCGCTACATGCACAAGTACGGCATGACCGAGGAAGACATGGCACGCATTGTGGTGAAAAACAGATTGCACGCGTCCAAAAATCCAAACGCTCATTTGCGTTCACCGACCACCATTGAAGAGGTTATGGCGTCTCGCATGATTTCGTGGCCCATCAAGTTGTTTGATGCGTGCCCTCAGTCCAGTGGTGGCTGTGCCATGGTCTTGGCTTCTGAAAAGTACATCAAAGACCGCGGGCTCGACGCGGTTTGGATCACGGGTGTAGGCCACTGCTCAGAGAGTTACTACATTGGCGACCGAATGGGCAATGGTTATACCGCCGATCATGCAGATGCCAAAGCACTGGCAGAAGCTTGTCAGCGCTCTTATCGCATGGCCGGCATCTCGGATCCCACCAAGCAAATTGACATCGCTGAAATGTATTCACCTTTCAGTAACACCGAGTTTCATGCCATTGAGGCAGCGGGCTTGGCCAAGTTGGGTGAGTCGCCCAGAATGTTGCGTGAAGGGCATTTCCAGTTGGGTGGTCACATCCCTGTCAACCCATCGGGCGGCGTGTTGTGTACTAACGCCATTGCAGTGACCGCAATGGTTCGAGTGGCAGAAGTGGCTCTGCAAGTGTGGGGTCGTGCAGGCGAGCATCAAGTTAAAGGCGCACGCCGCGGCATTGCCAGCGGTAACGGCGGTGATCATCAATTTTTCGGCACCATGGTTGTCGAAGCCTAAACAGACAAAGGAATTTAAAAATGGAACTCTTAACACGCACAGAAAAATGGAACATCACATACCGTCATGCCTTGGGCGAGACAGCCAGCTGGTTTTTCACTCAAATTCGTGACAATCAACAAATTTACGGCCGTCGCGATACCAAGTCAGGCCGTGTATTGGTGCCACCCCGTCCGTTTTCCGATGAAACACTGGAGCCCACCAGCGAGTGGGTGCCCGTGGGGCCAGAAGGCACGATTGAGTGCTTTACCATCGTTTATGCAGCATTCAACAACTTGCCCGATCCTCCTTACGCATTTGGTTATGTGTTGCTCAAAGGCGCTGACACAGCCATTGGTGGCTACTTTAGAGGGGTTGACCTGAAAGATGGTGCCAAGGCAGCTAAGCAGTTGGCCATCGGCACCAAAGTAATGACTAAATTTGCAGAAAACCGAACCGGAGATGTCTCTGATTTCTGGTTTGAAATACAGGCTTAAATCACCATGACTACCACTCGACGTCAAATTTTACAAAGTGGCGCCATTGCAGCGCTGACTTTACCTTCATTGGATGCGATGTCCTCATCGGACATACCTTTGAAAATCGCTGTGGGCTTTCCACCTGGCGGATCTGGTGATCTTTTTGCCCGAATCCTTGCGGAAGCTTTGCAAAATGAACTGAGCCGTCCTGTGGTGGTTGAGAACAAGCCCGGCGGTGGTGGTATGACCGTGGCGATTGGTTTTTTGAGGGCACCTAAAGATGGCACTCAATTGATGTTGGCCACAGGTTCTACCGCTATTTCGGCGCCCATCTCACGTGCCAAACCACCTTACAATCCGGTTGAAAATTTTCAGTGGATTGGATTGTTGTCAAACGCGCCCTTCGTGATTGCGGTGAATGCCAGCCTTCCCGTCACCGACCTAAAAAGCTTCGTGGCTTACGCCAAGGCGCGACCTGGCAAGCTTTCGTATGGCCATGCTGGTTTAGGGACCACTGTCCATTTGGCTGCGGAGTTGTTCAAAGAACAAGCTGGCATCGACATTGTGGATGTTCCCTATGCGGGCAGTGGCCCTGCAATCACGGATGTGATTGCAGGCAATGTCCACATGATTGTGGAGACGACTGGAACTTTGATGCAGTACCACAAATCAGGTCGCATGCGCATCTTGGCTTCCATGGCCACTGAGCGTGAAAAAATAGCGCCAGAATTTCCCACTGCGCGGGAGCTTGGATTAGATTTGATCGCAGGCACCTGCAATCTCATGGCAGCGCCTTTGGGTACGCCGCTCAACTTGATTGAGCCCATCAACAAAGCCTTGAACCGAATCATGGATCGGCCTGCAATGCAAGAACGTTTGGCGCAACTTGGGATTCAACCCATTACGCAATCCACACCTGATTCCGCGCGTGCTTATGTGACCGCTGAAATAGCGCGTTGGACGCCTATTGTGAAAAAATTAGGGATTGCGCTTTGAGCCGAAAAAGTTCAAAGTGAAGCTGGCAGAAATATAAACTTTTTAATTCATGCAAACACCTCTGTGTCGAAAACTTGGCTGTGACTTGCCCATCTTTGCCTTTTCTCATTGCCGTGATGTGATTGTGGAAGTCACGAAAGCGGGAGGCTTCGGTGTGTTGGGTGCATCCACGTTTTCTCCTGACCAGCTTGAGGCTGAATTGCGTTGGATTGATGAACACGTGCAAGGTCGCCCTTATGGCGTCGATGTACTCATTCCTGCAGCTTATGACAAGGCCGCAGAAAAATCACCTGAGGATCTACAGCAATTGATCCCGCAGGGCCATCGCGATTTCATGGAAAATATTTTAAGTGAAGCGGGCGTGGCGCCTTTGGCGGCTGATGACCTTGCCAATTTGCGTGCAGAGTTGGTGAACGGTCGTGGCAGCATGACACCTGATGGCGCGCGCCGTTTACTGCGAGTGGCACTAGCACATGCGCAAGTGAAATTGGTGGTTTCCGCGTTGGGCTCACCACCGCCAGATGTTGTGGCTGATTTGAAAGCCCGTGGCGTCATGGTGGGCGCGATGTGCGGCAAGGGTGAGCATGCTTCGAGGCACAAAGCAGCAGGTGTAGAGTTGATTGTGGCCCAAGGGACTGAGGCCGGTGGACACACAGGGGATGTGGCCACCATGGTCTTGGTTCCTCAAGTGGTGGAAGCTGTAGGCCCCGAAGTTTTTGTCTTGGCCGCCGGTGGCATTGCCAAGGGCAGTCAAATTGTGGCGTCATTGGCCCTTGGCGCGCAAGGCGTTTGGTGTGGCACCTTGTGGTTGGCAACCCGTGAAAGTGAACTTGACCCTTTTGAGAAGAGTGTGTTGTTTGCGGCTCGAACGGAAGATGCCGTGCGAAGAAAAGCTCGCACTGGCAAACACGTGCGCATGCTGAAAAGCCGATTGTCTGAGGCATGGGAGCAAGAGGGAGCGCCGCCTTATTTGCCAACGCCTTTGCAAGGCATTTTGTACAACGAAGCGCATGCGCGTGTGGTTCGAGCCAAGCAAAAAGATTTGTATTCATTCCCTGCCGGCCAAGTGGTGGGTATGTTGAATGAAGAAACCTCGGTGAGACAAGTCATGGTTCAATTGCAAGAAGAATACTTGGAAACCATGGGACGTTTGGAGCAAATTGCTGCGGAGGCAGAAAATGAGTGAAGCAAGCAATGAAGTCTTGGTGCAGCATGAGAATGGCATGGTCATTGTCACCATCAATCGCCCTGAAGTTAAAAATGCTGTAAACCGAGCGGTGTCATATGGTGTCTGCGCCGCCATTGATGAAATGGATGCGCGAGATGATTTGCGTGTGGCTATTTTGACGGGTGCAGGCGGCAATTTTTGCACGGGAATGGACTTGAAAGCTTTTCTGCGTGGAGAGTCCACCCGTGTTGACGGCAGAGGTATTTTGGGCATAGCCATGACACCGCCTCGCAAGCCCCTGATTGCTGCGGTAGAAGGCTATGCACTGGCAGGTGGTTTTGAATCGGTTCTGGCATGTGACCTGGTCGTCGCAGCACGCGATGCTAAATTTGGTATTCCAGAGGTCAAGCGAGGCTTGGCAGCAGCAGCAGGTGGTCTGATGCGATTGCCGCGTTTAATTCCTCAGAGAATTGCCATGGAGTGTGCCCTGACAGGCGACATGATCAGCGCTGAGCGCTTGTATCAATTGGGTCTGATCAACCAACTGACAGAACCTGGCGGCGCTTTGGAAGCTGCGAAAGTGCTTGCACAAAAAATCATTGCCAATGCACCCTTGGCAGTTGCTGCCAGCAAGAGAGTGATTGTGGAGCAACGCGACTGGGCTTTGGATGAAATGTTCAAACGCCAAGAAGAAATAACAGGCTATCTTTTGAAGTCTGAAGATGCCCGCGAAGGTGCAACTGCCTTTGCAGAAAAACGTGCGCCCGTTTGGCGTTCACGCTGAAATTTTTGATCAACACTTTCTTTGTTGGTGAGTCCTTCAATTCAGAGGAAATAAGCAAAATGGCATTCGATCCACAAGTCGCTAACTTACTCGAAATTGGCCGCAAAGCAGGCAATCCACCTTTCCAAGCCCTCACGCCCGAACAGGCCCGGTTGGCCTATGCAGCTGCCAAGGAAGCTTTGCAACCTGCAGAGCAGCCTGTGGCAGATGTGCGCGATGTGTCGGTTCCTTTGTCTTGGGGATCATTGAACTTGCGCATTTACCGGGGTATCGGAACGCCGGCGAATGCAGCATTGCCTTGTCTCTTGTTTTTGCATGGTGGTGGTTGGGTCATCGGCAACTTAGAGAGTCATGATCGTTTGTGCCGACATTTGGCCAATGTGGGCAAGCTGTGCGTAGTGGCAGTTGACTATCGATTGGCGCCAGAGCATCGATTCCCTGCTGCTTTGGATGACAGTGCTGATGCACTGCGTTGGGTCTCTGCCCATGCCGCTGAATTGAACATTGATCCCGCACGTTTGGCGGTGGGCGGCGACAGCGCAGGTGGAAATTTGGCTGCTGTGCTGGCACTCATGAGTCGCGATGGCAACTTACCAGCCTTGAAAGCCCAAGTCTTGCTCTATCCCGTCACTGATTTGACGGCCAGCAGTGATTCGTATGCACGCATGACTTCCGGTGTGCCTCTCACGGCAGACACCATGCATTACTTCATTGGCCACTACACACCCGATGAAAAAGAGCGCAAGGATTGGCGCGCTTCTCCGTTATGGGCCAGCAGTCTGGAGGGATCTGCACCGGCCTTTGTTCTCACTGTAGCCAACGATCCTTTGTGCGATGAAGGGCGTGCGTATGCTGCACGTCTTGAAAAAGAAGGTGTGAGGGTCAGCGCCATTCATTTGAGTGACCACGTTCACGGCATGTTGATGCATGGAAAATGGGTAGATGCAGCGCCCCGAATGGCTGATTTTGTGGGTGCTTGGTTGGCTGGCATGTTGAGTATTCCCGCTAGATAAATTGCCACAAAGGTATTTTTGACTCATTCATTGAACTGTTTTTTAAAGTGCTATGAAAACTGAAAATAAATTCGAAAAAAACGCAGTCGATGCGATCGTGATCGGTGCCGGTTTTGCAGGTCTTTACATGCTGCATCGCTTGCGTCTTCAAGGCATGCGAGTGCGCGTTTTTGAAGCAGGTGACGGGGTCGGTGGAACGTGGTACTGGAACTGCTACCCTGGTGCACGTTGCGACGTGGAGAGTATGCAATATTCGTATTCTTTTTCTGAGGAAATTCAACAGGCTTGGATTTGGAGCGAACGCTATCCTCGACAAGATGAAATTCTGAAGTACATCAACCATGTAGCGGATCATCTCGACCTTCGCAGGGACATTCAGTTCAACACCCGTGTCACACAGGGTGAATTCCAGTCCACCAGCAACACTTGGAACGTTCAAACCTCGGATGGTCAAACTCACACCGCACGTTTTTTGATTACTGCGACGGGTTGTCTTTCTGCCTCACGCGTACCAGACGTGCCAGGTTTGAATGATTTCAAGGGCCAGTGGTTTCATACTGGTCAGTGGCCCAAAAAACCAGTTGACTTTAAAGGCAAGCGCGTAGGTGTGATTGGAACGGGCTCTTCTGGCATTCAAATCATTCCGATGATCGCCAAAGAGGCGAAGGAATTGGTCGTGTTTCAGCGCACGCCAAATTTCTCAATTCCGGCTTGGAACAGGCCTTTGAGCATTGCCGAACAAGACGCGTGGAAGCTGAACTATGCTGAATACCGTCAACGCGCAAGAAACAGTCGGTCTGGTATTTTGTACGACTACAGCACCCGAGCCACCTCCGACGTGTCGAATGAAGAGAGGGAGGCCGAATATGAACGCCGTTGGGCCAAAGGGGGGGCCAACTACACCCACGCTTTCAACGATATTTTTACAAACCGCGAATCCAATGACTTGGCCGCGGAATTTGTTCGAAACAAAATTCGCAGCATTGTGAAAGATCCCGCAGTAGCTGACAGGCTCACACCCAAAGACCATGCCATTGGGACCAAAAGAATCTGTGTGGACTCGGATTACTACAAGACCTTCAACAACGAAAATGTGAAGTTGGTGGACATTCGTGCAACGCCCTTAGAAGCAATCTCACCCCAAGGTATTCAAACAAGCGATGCCAATTACGAGTTAGATTGCATTGTGTTCGCAACCGGCTATGACGCTGTCACAGGTGCCTTGGAGCGCTTGAACCTGAAAGGAGAAAAAGGTCAAAACCTGAAAGACGAATGGACCTCTGGTCCCCGCACCTACCTAGGGTTGATGTCGGTAGGCTTTCCCAATTTGTTTTTCATCACCGGCCCCGGTAGCCCTTCCATTTTGACCAATGTGGTGGTGTCCATTGAGCAGCACGTGGACTGGATTGCCCGTTGCATTCAGCACATGAACGCGATTCAGAAATCAAAAATTCAAGCACAAGCACCTGCGCAAGAAGCCTGGGTTCAGAGAGTTAATGACTTGGCCAAGAATACGCTTTTTCCCGCATCAGCTTCTTGGTACATGGGTGCCAATGTGCCAGGCAAACCTCGAGTTTTCTTGCCATTTTTAGGTGGCCTTGGAACCTATACGGAGATTTGCGAGCAAGTCATCAGCGATGGTTATCGTGGCTTTGACTTTCCTTCAAGTCTCTGATTTTTTGACGCCTACATTTTTAGATAAAGGCCATGACCATGCGTTTTCAAAGCAAGATTTATTTAATTTCGGGTGGCGCACGCGGTTTGGGTGAAGCCCAAGCGCGTCGGTTGGTTGCAGAAGGTGCGCAAGTTGTCATCGGTGACGTGCTTGATGCTGAGGGCCTAGCACTTGCAGTTGAAATAGGCTCCGCCTGTGCGTTTGTGCACCTCGATGTGACTCAAGAAGATTCGTGGGCCCAAGCGGTTGAAAAAGCGGAAAGTTTAGGCGCTTTGTCAGGCTTGGTGAACAATGCCGGCATTTACAAACCGATGCCTTTGTTGGACACCGATGCCGCAGAGTTTGAGCGCCACACCCGAGTGAATCAGCTGGGTACTTTCTTGGGCATGCGAGCGGTCACGCCGGCTTTAACGCGAAGCGGTGGCGGGGCTATCGTCAACATGTCTTCAACCGTGGCGCTGCGCAGTGCGCCCAATGCCATTGCCTATACCGCCTCTAAGTGGGCGGTGAGAGGTATGACCAAAGCTGCTGCTTTGGAATTGGTCGATCGCAACATACGCGTCAACTCCGTTCACCCAGGCCCCATTGACACCGACATGATCAAGATCCGACCACATGAGGACAACCTTCGCCGCGCTCTGCAAATGCCAATGAAGCGTTTGGGAACCAAGGAGGAAATTGCAGGCCTCGTGCTGTTTCTTCTGAGTGAAGAAAGCCGGTACATGACGGGCTCAGAAGTTGCCATGGATGGGGGCGGTGCGCTGTGACCAAGGGAATCGGGGAAAACCCTAGGGATTATTTCCGTACTGATAAATAAAAAAATAATACTTACTGGTATAGTTGTTCGTGATTGAAAAGAAGATTTCGATATATCGAAATTTTGATTTGAGATTGTTCACAGCTAGCGTTTGATCTGATAACCACCGAAGGAGACTAAATGAAACAAGTAGATTTTCCCTTAAACACATGGAACCGCATGATGGTTGGCGCGGGTGCCATGGCTTTGTCCTTGACCTGTGCAGCACAGAGTTTCGAAGCACCTGCTGATGGCGTCTACAAAGACCGCGTCGATTGGGGCGTGACCATGGACATGAGTGGCCCAACTTCTGCCTCGCAAAGTATTTGGGTCAACGGCTTTCAAGCTTATATGCGCAAGGTAAACGAAGCAGGTGGTATTCATGGCCGAAAGGTGAATGTGCTGGCTGAAGACAATCGGTACAACGCCGCCGCCGATAAAATCGCATTTGAAAAATTAACAGTCCAAACCCCTGTGATTGCCATTTCTGGCATGGGCACTTCCGCCTCGCAAGTGGCCTTGGCTGCCACCATCAAGTCTGGCAAGGTGCCCATCGTAGGGACTTACACCCCCACACGTGCTTTGTCTGAGCCTGTGTCACCGATGGTTTACAACGGCTTTTGTGGCTACAAAGAAATGGCCCAAACTGGCATTGGTTACTACATTGACAGCCTCAAACTGAAAGCGCCCAAAATCATGACCGTTGCCATTGAAAGCACGGGGGGTAAGGAATACCACGAGTATGTGACTGATGTGGCAAAGAAATATGGCGGCACGGCCACCATGGTGACCATGAAGGTGACTGCGGTAGACGTCACGCCCCAAGTCTTGGAAATTGCCGCTCAGAAACCTGATTTGATCACGGTTTATGGCGTAGCCAACACGGCCATTTTGACGCTCAAAGCCATGCAGCAATATGGATTGAAAATTCCAACCTTTGGCATCTCTTATCTGGGTGCGCCCCAAATCTTTCAAGCAATGGGACCCGAGGCTGGTGCGAGCTACTCTTTTGTGAGTTGCTTTACGCCAGGTGGTTCTGATCAGACGGCGGGTAACCGTGAAATGTCTGCATTCGCCGACAAGGTGGGTCACGCTGCCATGAAAGAAGACATCAACTACGTCGCAGGATGGTTTGTGGCTCAAATGAGTGCAGAGTCGTTGGCCAAAGCCGGTCCTCAGCCAACACGCGCCAAATTGGTGGATGTGATGAACGCAGGCTTTGTGGTTGATTCCAAAGGTTTGGCGGCACCTGTGACTTACACACCGACCAACCATACGGGTCCTACCGTGTTGAAAATTTTTGGTTACGACTACGGCAGCAAAAAATTTAAACACTTCGGTGAGTACAGCGACTACGCCAAGTACACGAAGTAATTCATCAACCTACACACGAGACAGAACATGCTTGCTCAAGTTCTATTCAGTGGCTTAGCTCTCGGCAGTATCTATGGGCTCGTTGCCCTCGGATTTGCTGTGATCTTCAAGGCCACAGAGGTATTTAATTTTTCGCAAGGCATGCTGGTCGTTTGTGGGGCATTTTTGGCGGTCACTGCAATCAGTGTTCTTCAAATGCCATTTGCCATGGCGGTTGCTTTCATTTTGGTGGGCTCAACCGTCATTGGCGTGGTGATTCATATTTTCCTGATCCAGCCCTTGTCGGGTCGTCCGATGTTGGCTGTGATCATGGTCACCATCGCTTTGTCGATGGTTTTGCGTGCCATCATTGAAATGATTTTTGGCCCGCAAGGTCGTAACCTTACGACCCCTTTGCCGACAGGTGTGTTGATGCTTGGCGATGTTCGAATTTCTCAATTGCACCTCACGGCAGCCTTGGTGAGTTGGGCATGCATGGCCGGCTTTGGCGCATTCTTTAAATTGACATCTGTGGGCTTGCTGATGCGCGCCACAGCAGACAGTCATGAGGCAGCCGTCGTGTCGGGCGTGAATGTCAATGTGATGAACCGGCTTGCATGGGCCATTGGCAGCATGTTGGCAGCCATTGGTGGCGTTTTCTTAGGTCAGTTGCAAATTGCCTCCACCGACCTAGAGAACATTGGCTTATTGGCTTTGCCAGCGGTTGTGATTGGTGGCATGCAAAGTATTCCTGGCGCCATTGTTGGGGGCTTGCTGGTGGGGGTGATTGAACAACTTGCTGCCAGCTATATTTCTCCCAAATCGAGTGACATTTTCATTTATGGCTTGTTGCTCGTGATCCTGATGGTGCGTCCATGGGGCCTTTTTGGTCAACGTGAGCTCGGTCGAGTTTGATGAAACTTTAGAACTGAATCCATGAACTCCCAAAATACAGACTCTAAAAAATTCTCAACCAAGTGGCTGTGGCTCATTCTGGCTGCTGCGTTGGCGTGTTATTTACCCTTCTTGCTCACTGATCGCAGCATTTTTGGTGTTCGCTTGAGCAACATGCAATTGCTGAACTTGGGTTTGACTCAGATTAATTTGATGCTCATCGCCATGCTGGGTTCTTTGTCTTTGAACTATCTCACAGGGAATGCAGGGCTCATCTCTATTGGTCACGCCGCGTTTTATGCGGTAGGTGCCATGACCGGCGCTGTGGCTGGCACGCAATGGGGGTGGCCATTCCCATTGGTGCTGGTGTTGGCGGGTGTGGTGGGAGCCATCGCAGGACTGATTGCAGGCTTGCCTTCCTTGCGGGTGCGGGGGCTTTATTTCGTGCTGTCTACGTTTGCCATGCACTACATCGTTTCGTTTTCCTTCTTGGAATACCAGTTCAAGTTCTTTGATGTTGTTGGTGTGCCCTATGAACCAGCCAAGCTAGGTTCTTTTGACATCAACACGCCAATGCGCTGGTATTTTCTTTTGCTGCCGCTGGTGATCCTGGTCTATTGGGGTTTGAAGAACACCATGAGCACTCGCGAAGGTCGCGCCATGATGGCCATGCGGGATCATGAATTGGCCACCACTTCGGTCGGTGCTGACGTTCGTATCTTGCGTTTAAAGGCCTTTGCATTCAGCTCAGCCATCGCTTCTGTGGCGGGTGCTATTTATGCGTTTTATATGAGCAATGTGAATGCCGAAAGTTTTGGCATCCAATTTGCAATTCAGTTCATTGCCATGATCATCATTGGCGGCATGGGCTCTTTGAATGGTGCATTGGTGGGTGCTGCCCTGTGGCTATTGCTACCCTCCATCATTGCAGGCTTTGCATCTCAGGTCACAGAGTCTAGCGGCGCCATTAAATTTTTGTTGGTCGACAACCGAGCTCAATTCGTGCAGGTCATCTTTGGGTCCTTGGTGATTGTGTTGTTGATCTTTGCGCCAGGCGGCATCGTCGGGATTGGCGCTCAAATTCGCAATCGAATGGCTGCGAACAGGAAGCAGCCATGAAAAACATGCTTGAAATTGAACATCTCTCGGTGGGTTACGCCCGCAAAGGTTTGGCCCTGGACAATGTCAGTCTTTCAGTAGCGCCAGGCAGCATCGTGGCACTTTTGGGCGCCAACGGTGCCGGCAAAACGACCCTCATTCGCGCTGTGACAGGACTTTTGCCTTTGCACAATGGGTATGTGGCCAATGGCCAAATTGGTTTCGACGGCGAACAAATTGTCAATGTCGCACCGCATCGTTTGGTCCGCATGGGTATGGGACAAGTGCCTGAAGGCCGCATGGTGTTCAAGCAATTGAGTGTGGAAGACAACCTGGCCGTGGGTGCTGCCATTTTGCCGCGCGCTGCGGCGCGCGAACGCATGGATGCTGTTTATGAATTGTTTCCGCGATTGTTAGAAAGACGCAAGCAAGCTGCTGGCTGGTTATCTGGAGGGGAGCAGCAAATGCTGGCTTTGGGTCGAGCCTTGGTGGGGGGGCCCCGGCTTTTGTTGGTTGATGAGTTGTCCTTGGGACTGGCGCCACTGATTGTTCAAGCCATATACAAGCAACTGGTGATCGTGGGAGAGACGCTGGGGACATCGATGCTGATCGTTGAACAAAATGTGCGCATTGCATTGGAATTTGCGTCCAGGGCTTACGTCCTTGAACGTGGCCAAATTTCCCTGAGCGGCACTTCGGATGAAATTCGCAACAGCCCCTCAATGCGCGATTCATATTTGGGCACAGTGAAGCCAGAATCAGCACATGAGATCACAGCACCATGACACAAGCTTTGCTCGAACTCAAGGGCCTGGAAATGCGTTTTCAGGGTCTCACGGCGCTGGACAATGTTTCATTTGTGATGCAACCGGGGACCATCGCCTCGGTCATTGGTCCCAACGGTGCAGGTAAAACGACCTTGTTCAATTGTGTGACAGGCATGTACCGAGCCACAGCTGGGTCGGTGCACTTTGATGGCAATGACATCAGTGGCTTGCGCGCTCACCAAATATCCCGCTTTGGCATCGCACGCACTTTCCAAAATTTGGCACTGTTCAGTGGCTTGACTGTATTGGACAACTTGCTCGTGGGCGCCTATCTTCAAGGCTCCTCTGGACTTTTGCAGGGCGCTTTCAAAACACCCAAAGCCCGCGCTGAACAACGCGCGGCGTTGGAGTCCGCTTATGAAGTGCTTGACTTTCTAGGTATGACGGAGACGGCTCATTTATTGCCAGGTGAGTTGCCTTATGGGCGCCAAAAGCAAGTTGAATTTGCACGAGCCTTGATGCAAAAATCAAGACTGGTTTTGCTGGACGAACCCATGGCTGGCATGAGCACACCAGAAAAATCAGCCATGACGGCGCTCATCAAGCGTGTTCAAGCGCAATTCAATATGAGCTTTCTTATCGTTGAGCACGACATTCCAGTCATCATGGACATCTCGGACCAAATTATGGTGTTGGATTTTGGCCGGAAAATCGCAGAGGGCACACCCAGTCAGGTGCAAACCAATGCAGCTGTTATTGCTGCTTATCTGGGTACTGAGCATTGAGCATTGAGCATTTCATCGCCTGGTCATTTTGATGTCGCAAGAAATACGATCTGATGTTGTCATTGTGGGTGCAGGCTTTGCGGGCTTGCACATGTTGCATCAACTCAGGGGCTTGGGATTTTCTGCCAGAGTGATTGAGGCAGCAA
>CANJOS010000044.1 GCA_947476015.1 Comamonadaceae bacterium
GCCAAAGACACAGCGCGCTTAGGCACCATTCGTTTGCTGATGTCGGCCATGAAGCAAAAGGAAGTGGACGAGCGTGTGGTGTTGGACGATGCAGCCATTGTGAGCATCCTAGACAAATTGGTAAAGCAAAGAAAAGACTCTATCGCAGCATTTGAGTTGGCGGCTCGTCAAGATTTGGTTGACATCGAAAAAGCCGAAATGGTGGTGTTGCAAGCCTACTTGCCAGCCCGCATGTCCGCCGAAGAAGTGACAGCAGCCGTGCAAGCCATCGTGACCTCCCTTGGCGCCAAAGGCCCTGGCGACATGGGCAAAGTAATGGGTGCCGTTAAAACCCAACTGGCCGGCAAAGCCGACATGGGCCAAGTCTCTGCGGCAGTCAAAGCCGCCCTCGCCGGTTAATTTAATCGGGGTCAGATCAACATTAATTTCGAGCTCATGATCATGGCGCTGCCGATGACGGTCATCGCGCCGCCCCACCAAGCGCCGGAGGCGGGTTGGCGACGGTACACAATCCACAAGAGGGGCAGCAACACCACTGGCGCAATCGATGAAAAGATGGCCACCAAATTGGCAGGGCCCGTTTTCAAGGCCTGCAGGATCAAAGTCATGCCGATCACCATGGACACGCTGGCACTGAGCGCTGTATTCAACAGTGATTTCCAATTCAATGGGTTGGCCAACTTTGACAACTCTAATCCCGCCCACAAAAGAGCCAAGTGTGCAACAAAGCTGGCCGTTGCCCTCACAGCTGAGGCCGAGACCGCATCGATTCCCGTGCTCATCAAAGGTTTGATCATGAGGGTTGCAACGGCCTGACCCAATGCAGCCAACAAGCCCATGGCAACACCTGTCCAAAGGCTGCCTTTTGTATTTTCCCAAGCGTGTGTTTCTTCATCATGGCGTCCCCAGACGATGGCAACCATGACGCCCGAAACCAGAACACCACTGCCCATCAAGGTCATACCCCACAGCGTTTCGCTCAAAAATACCCACGCGAAAAGTGCGGAGAAAAGCGCATGCGTTGCAAACAGAACGCCCGAGCGACGAGGCCCCAATCGGTTCATGCACACAAAAAGCGCGGTATCACCGACCAAAATACCAACCCAACTGGAAGCGGAAAGCCAGGCAATGCTCTCCCAAGTCAGTTCGTTCCAGCGTCCCACATAAAGAGCGCCCAACCAAAGCAGGCACATGGCAAAGAAAAGTCGCCACCGGGTGAATGCAAAGGCGCCCATGTGGGTAGAGGCCGATGCCGAAAACAACGCACCCACCGCCCAACACCCTGAGGCCAGAGCTGCAAGCAACTCGGGCGCCAGCATTAAGAGCCCGCGACCTTCATTCGATTGATCAAGACAGAGCCAATGGTTTTAGCACCATAGTTATAAGCATCAGCCCCCACAGCGTCAATACCTTTGAACATGGTTTTCAAATTGCCCGCAATGGTAATTTCATGAACGGGAAATGCAATTTCACCCTTCTCAACCCAGAAGCCAGAAGCGCCCCGCGAGTAATCGCCCGTCACGTAGTTCACACCTTGCCCCATGAGTTCAATGACGAACAAACCAGTTCCTAATTTTTGAAGCATCTGTTGGAGATCATCGCTTGAACGCGTTAACTTCGAACTCAGGGTCAGGTTGTGCGAACCGCCGGCATTGCCGGTGCTTGTCATTCCCAATTTACGAGCTGAATAGCTGCTCAAGAAATAGCCCTCGACCCGGCCACCAGAAACCACTTTGCGTTTCAAGCCGCGAACACCTTCATCGTCAAAAGGCGAGCTGCCTTTGCCGCGTACCACATGGGGATCTTCCAAAATATCGATGTGCTTGGGAAAGATTGTCTTGCCCAAAGAATCCAGCAAAAAGCTGCTTTTGCGGTACAAAGAGCCACCACTGACCGCCTGCACAAAGCCCCCTAGCAAGCCAGTCGCAACCGGTGACTCAAACAAAACAGGGCATTCCGTGGTTGGAATTTTCCGGCTCCCAAGACGGCTCAGTGCCCGCTCTGCTGCGTAACGTCCCACCGCTTCAGGTGAGGCCATTTCTGGTGCAGCTCTCATTGAGGTGTACCAAGCATCCCGCTGCATCTCGGCATTCTTACCAGGCAAAGAGGCAATCGGCGCAACAGACATGCTGTGTCTTGAACTGGCATAACCACCGCGGAACCCATGCGTGTGCGCGCTGAAAAAATGACTCTGCTGCGCAGAGACCCCAGCGCCTTCGCTGTTGGTAATGCGACGACTGGTTTTGAGTGCAGCCTCCTCACAAGCCAAAGCCAATTTGGCCGCCTCTTCACTGTTGATAGCCCAGGGGTGAAACAAATCCAACTCAGGATGGACCTTGGCAATGTCATCCTCATCTGGCAATCCCGCTGAGGGGTCTTCAGCGGTAAACCTCGCAATGTCAAACGCAGCCTGAACAGTTTGCTGTATCGCAGTTTCAGAGAAATCGGAAGTGCTGGCATTGCCCCGACGATGCCCGACATAAACGGTCACACCAAGCGATTTGTCCCTGTTGCGTTCAACCGTTTCCAGTTCACCCTTGCGCACACTCACACTCAGACCGCAGCCCTCTGAAGCCTCTGCGCCTGCATCGGTTGCCCCAATTTTTTGAGCGTGTTTCAAGGCGGAATCAACCAAACCCTCGAAATAATCTCGGCTGTAACTGAATCCGTCGTGTGCTTGAGCATTGGGAGACTTTGAAGTTGCCTGCTTTGCACGAGATTTGAGTAGCTTGGGTTTTGTCATTTTTTGAGTCGAAGGGTTCAAAACTGTCATTTATTTAAAATTCACGCTGGCGGCTATGATACTTGCGTCCCGCTAAAAGGCTGAAGAGCTCACATGTCCCGTAAATTCAAAAAAGGTTATTTCGTTCAAGGTCAGTTTGTTGCCGAAGGCAGTGAGCTGGACCTTGAACTCAAGCGCGAGCTCAAAGGTGGCGATGAGCCCAGCCGAACAGACCTCAAAAAAGAGAGCGATGAGCTACAAAAACTGGGAGAAAGCCTGCTGGACTTGCGGCCCGACCTCATGGTCAAAGCCGACCTGCCCGAAAAACTGGTCGACGCCGTAGCAGATGCAAAACGCATCACCAACTTCGAAGGCAAGCGCCGGCAGATGCAGTTCATTGGCAAACTCATGCGCAAACTGGACGACGATGTCATTGAAGGTGTCAAAGCAGCGCTTCTAGAACAAAGTCAAGGCTCAGCCCAAGAAACTCTGCAATTGCATCTGGCTGAGCAATGGCGAGACCGATTGATCAGCGACGACGATGCATGTGGCGAATGGTTGAAGAGCTTTCCAGGCACTGACACTCAGCAACTTCGCGCCCTCATTCGACAAGCTCGCAAAGATGCACCTGCCATCACGACTGCCAGTGTTTCGCAAGGCCTAGCACCTCGTCAAAGCCGCGCCTACCGTGAAATTTTTCAGTTGGTCCGCGCAGAGATGAGCAGCAGTTCACTGAGCAAAGGCAGCGCCACCTTTGAAGAAGAAAACGAATAAGCACTGTAATTTCAAATGACAGATTCACAAAGCTATTCAAGTTCAGATCACGACGAGGTCAAAATCGGCGTCGTCTCCATCAGCGACCGTGCCAGCAAAGGCGTCTACGAAGACAAAGGATTGCCCGCGCTGCAAACTTGGTTAAGTACCGCCCTGAAAAATCCATTGCAGTTTGAATCACGCCTTATTCCCGATGAAAAAGAACGCATCAGCGCCACGCTCATCGAATTGGTTGAAGCAGGTTGCAGTTTAATTCTCACCACTGGCGGCACAGGCCCCGCCATCAGAGACGTCACCCCTGAGGCCACCTTGGCTGTGGCCGACAAAGAAATGCCGGGCTTTGGGGAACAAATGCGACAAATCAGTTTGAAATTTGTGCCCACTGCCATTCTCTCAAGGCAAGTGGCCGTCATTCGAGGCCAGAGTTTGATCATCAACTTGCCCGGACAACCCAAATCCATTGCGGAAACCTTGGAAGGTTTGAAAGACAGCCAAGGGCAAAGTTTGGTGCATGGGATTTTTGCCGCCGTGCCCTACTGCATTGATTTAATTGGTGGACCTTATTTGGAAACACACGACACGGTGTGCAAAGCTTTCAGGCCCAAAAATGCCGTTCGTGCGCCCCGCAACTGACACTCAGTCGGGTGCACGCAAGCAGCGCCCTTGCTGTTTTATTTTCCCACCAACTGATTGAGTTTGTCAGCCTCAAAGCTCTCACGCTTGGCTGCATCGCCGGGCATCTCTATGCCGTGAGGCATGCCCTGATTTGCATTCATTTTTTCAAGCGCCTGCCATAGCATGGCTATCTGATGCTCTTGACTTGATGCGTTGTCAATCAAACCGCGCATGGCTTGTGACAAGGGATCGTCGTTCTGCGTGACACCATAGGCTGAAAAACCCATTTTAGAAGCAGTCGCCTCGCGCTGAACATCGGCCTCTTCTTGGATGATTCGCGCAGGATTGCCGACTGCAGTGGCGCCAGCGGGCACCGGCTTTGTGACCACCGCGTTGGAGCCCACCTTGGCGCCATCTCCCACAGTAAAACCACCCAGAACTTTGGCGCCCGCGCCGATTACCACGTCTTTTCCCAAGGTGGGATGGCGCTTCGCACCCTTGTACAAAGAGGTACCGCCTAAAGTGACACCGTGATAGATGGTGCAACCGTCGCCAATTTCTGCCGTTTCACCGATCACAATACCCATGCCGTGATCAAAGAAAACCCGCTCACCCAACTTGGCACCCGGGTGAATTTCGATGCCCGTCACCCAGCGTGAAAAGTTAGAAACAAATCGACCCAACCATTTAAAGTCAGCCCGCCAGCACGCATGCGCCCAACGGTGCATCACCACAGCATGAAGCCCCGGATAGCACGTCAAAACTTCCCAAGATGTGCGCGCAGCAGGGTCTCGGTCTAAGATGCATTGAATGTCAGAATGGATACGTGAAAACATAAGCTTCATTGATTGTGCCTAGTCTACCTTTTTGCCTGAGCCGTTTCGATCATGGCTTTAGCAACACCTCTCAAAATATGGATTTCTTCCGGCGTCAAATGGGCGCGATTGAACAACTGATTCAGCCGAGGCATGAGTTTTTTGGGCGCAGCGGGATCAAGAAAGCCAATTTCAACCAAGGCTTTTTCCAAGTGATCTAGCAGCCCCGCCACCTGCGCCGCATCTGCCAAAGGTGATTCAGGCAGAGGCGAGGCAACTGCCAACCCACCCAAGGCCAATCGCCATTCATAGGCCACCAATTGAATGGCCGCAGCCAAATTCAAGGAGCCAAATTGCGGATTTGTGGGAATGGACAAGGCCACATGGCACTTGTATACATCTTCATTTTTCATGCCAAAGCGTTCAGAACCAAATAAGAACCCAATCGATGAAATTGACATTGGGGACCGAGGTTCACGAAGTCCATGTCCCACTAAAAATTCAAAGTGGTCCCTGGGAGAACGCGTGGGAGGGCCGAAATCCCGCGGCGTCATGGCGGTGGCACACAAGTGAGAAATTCCGTCAAGCGCCTCCTCAAGGGTGTCCACAATCCGAGTGTGATCCAAAACATCCTGGGCACCACTGGCCCTTTGAATGGTTTCTTCCTTGCGCAATACATTCGCATAACGGGGCGCCACCAACACCATCTCGTCAAAGCCCATGACCTTCATGGCACGGGCAGCAGCCCCCACATTGCCGGGGTGACTGGTTTCAATCAAGATAAATCGGGTTCGCATAGGCGCTATTGTCCCAGTTCCATGCGCACAAAATGAGCAAAACGAACGGCGGTCTGTGCCGAGGCTCAAATTTCATGGGAAAATGCGCCCTTCGCTTCTGTCATTGCACAGAGGACCTCAGGTTTTGTTCTTAAAAATTCATGTCGACCAATCTCCACCCCATGCTCAACGTAGCCGTCAAGGCTGCTCGCGCCGCCGGCGCCATCATCAACCGCGCTGCCTTGGACGTGGAGGCTGTTCGAATTTCGCAAAAACAAGTGAATGACTTCGTGACCGAGGTTGACTTGGCGAGCGAAAACACCATCATCGAAACCCTTCTCACGGCCTACCCGCATCACGGCATTTTGGCCGAAGAGTCTGGCAAAACGCATGGCAACCCAGATGCTGACCATGTCTGGATCATCGACCCCCTCGACGGCACCACGAATTTCATCCATGGCTTTCCCGTTTACTGTGTCAGCATTGCCCTGGCCGTCAATGGCAAAGTGGAACAAGCCGTGGTGTACGACCCTTCTCGAAATGATTTGTTCACGGCCACCAAAGGACGAGGCGCTTACATGAACGATCGCCGTTTGCGCACCAGCAAGCGCACCCAAATGCATGAGTGCCTTATTTCGACAGGCTTTCCCTTTCGTCCTGGCGACAACTTCAACCAATACCTGCGCATGATGGGCGAGGTGATGCAACGCACCCAAGGCCTGCGCAGACCAGGTGCTGCGGCATTGGACTTGGCTTATGTAGCCGCTGGTTTCACAGATGCATTCTTCGAAACAGGTCTACAGCCTTGGGACGTTGCAGCAGGCGCCTTGTTGGTCACCGAAGCGGGCGGTTTGGTGGGCAACTTCACAGGCGAAGCCGACTTCTTGGATCAAAAAGAATGCTTGGCTGGCACCCCCAAAATTTACGGCCAGTTGGTCCCCATCCTCAGCAAGTACAGCAAATTCGCCAGTGCGGGCGAAAAAGCGGCCATGCGTGCGGCCGACATCAAGGATTCGGAAGCGCGTCACACCTCAACGGACAGCCAGAACTAAGCCATGACTGACGCGCTCGACTTGAGTGCCCACACGCCCATGATGCAGCAGTATCTGCGCATCAAGGCGGAGTTCCCTGACACCCTGGTTTTTTACCGGATGGGGGACTTTTACGAAATGTTCTTTGAAGACGCTGAGCGTGCAGCAGGCCTCATGGACATCACCCTCACTCATCGTGGTCAAACAGCGGGCAAACCCATTGCCATGGCCGGTGTGCCGTTTCATTCTGTAGAAAACTATTTGGCCAAACTCATCAAGCTCGGTGAGTCCGTGGCCATCTGCGAGCAAGTCGGCGATGTGGCCACCAGCAAAGGTCCTGTTGAGCGCAAAGTGGTTCGTGTTGTCACGCCAGGAACGCTCACAGACACGGCGTTGCTGTCTGACAAAAACGAAGCCATTTTGTTGTCACTGCACATTGCGCCGCGCAATGCGTGCGGCATGGCTTGGCTCAGCGTGACACAAGGAGTCTTGCATTTGGCCGAATGCACGCACGATGAATTAGCCGATTGGCTTGAGAGAATTTCGCCAAGTGAATTGCTGGTCAGCGCCAGCATCTCGCCCAAATGGGAACAGCAACTTCAGTCGATGCGCTTGGGCCAAAGAGGCATGCCTTTGTCGATGACACTGCGTCCCGATTTTCAATACGATGCCGGTTTAGGTCATGGCAAGCTCATCAAGCAGCTCAATGTGGCCAGTCTGGCCGCATGGGAAGCCGAGAAACTCAGCCACTCTCACGCTGCGGCTGGCGCATTGCTCACCTACGCCGAACACACGCAAGGCAGAGCTCTACCGCACGTGTCTCAGCTTAAAGTGCAAAAGGTCGACGACCTCATTGAACTGCCCACCAGCACACGTCGCAACTTAGAGCTCACTCAAACCCTGCGCGGCGAAGACTCCCCTACTTTATTTTCCTTGCTCGACACCTGCATGACAGGCATGGGCAGCCGGCAACTTAAACAATGGTTGCTGAATCCGCCTCGCGACAGGCAAATTGCAGTTGAGCGTTTGGCTGCCATCGAACAATTGAACGACAACAGCGCCGCCGCACACAGCAGCGTGACCCTTTGGGCCAAATTGCGTGAACAACTGAAAGGCGCCAGCGATGTAGAGCGAATTACTGCGCGCATTGCTCTGAGGCAAGTAAGGCCCCGTGAACTGGTTGCCCTCAAAAATGCGCTGATTCGTTCTGCATCCTTGGCCCATCTTCTGCAAGAAAGCTTGGGGCATTTGTCACCCACCAAGTTACTGCACGACATCCATTTCGATTTGCAGCCGCCAACTGGCTTAACTGAAATGCTCAAACAAGCATTGCTGGAAGAACCGTCCAATTTAATCCGGGATGGCGGCGTCATGGCAAACGGCTTGGATCTCGACCTTGACGAACTTCGTGCTATTCAAACCAACTGCGATGATTTTCTGCTGGATCTAGAAACGCGGGAAAAGGCACGGACAGGCATTGCCAATTTGCGGGTGCAATTTAACAAAGTGCATGGCTTCTACATCGAAGTGACCCAGAGTCAAATCGACAAAGTTCCTGAAGACTATCGCCGTCGACAAACCTTGAAAAATGCTGAGCGCTTCATTACACCCGAACTCAAGGCCTTCGAAGACAAAGCCTTGTCCGCTCAAGAGCGCGCATTGGCTCGCGAAAAATACTTGTACGAGATCTTGCTCGATCAACTGCAAAGCCACATTCAGGCCCTCGCCAAACTGGCGCAAGCCATGGCGCAATTGGATGCCATTTCCACACTCAGAGAGCGGGCCACCAGCCTTAATTGGTGCGCACCACAATTCACCAAAGAGCCGTGTATTGAAATCAGGCAAGGCCGCCACCCTGTGGTGGAAGAACGATTGGCTGAAACATCAGGCGGCAGTTTCATTGCCAATGACTGCTTGATGAACAGCAAGCAACGATTGCAAATCATCACGGGCCCCAACATGGGCGGTAAGTCAACCTACATGCGTCAGGTTGCATTGATTGTGCTTTTGGCCAGCATCGGCAGCCATGTTCCGGCGAACAGTTGCAGGCTCGGCCCTGTTGACGCCATTCACACGCGCATCGGCGCTGCCGATGACTTGGCCAATGCCCAGTCGACCTTCATGCTAGAGATGACCGAAGCTGCACAAATTTTGCACAGCGCCACACCTTTGTCTTTGGTGCTCATGGATGAAATTGGACGCGGGACGTCCACCTTGGATGGCTTGGCTTTGGCCAGTGGCATTGCCACTCACCTGCATGAAAAATCCCAAGCCTTCACTTTGTTTGCCACGCATTACTTTGAACTCACAGAGTTTCCAGCCTCACATCACGCTGCATTGAACATGCACGTCGGTGCCACAGAATCGGGCAATGACATTGTGTTTTTGCATGAACTTCAAGCTGGACCGGCCAGTCAGAGTTATGGTGTTCAAGTGGCAAGATTGGCTGGCATGCCAACATCTGTTTTGAACCACGCGCGACACACTTTGACGGCATTGAAAGTCGGCGTGGATGAAAACCGCATTCAGGTAGACTTGTTTGCACCACCGCCAGAAGCAGAACGCGCTGATCCATCCGCTCTAGAAGCGGCTTTGAAACAAATCGATCCCGATCGCCTCAGCCCCCGAGAAGCTCTAGAAGCCCTTTACAGTTTGCAGCGTGTCTTAAAACGCTCAGAAAATTAACACGCACATATTTGATGAAAAATATCATCTTTTCTCATGGCAATGGCTTTCCAGCAAGCACTTATCGGGTCTTGACTGACAACTTGCAAACAAGAGGTTTCGCAGTCCATGCCATTGAAAAATTAGGACACAACCCAAAATTTCCAGTGACCAGCAATTGGCCCAACTTGGTCAATGAGTTGGCTGAATTCGCCAGCAATGTCATGCATCAGTCAGGCGAGCGTCCCTTTTTGGTGGGTCACTCCTTGGGTGGCATGCTGAGTTTAATGTGCGCCTCACAACACCCTGAATTGTCGGCAGGCGTCATTTTGCTCGACTCACCCGTCGTGGCAGGGTGGAAAGCCAGTGCGCTGAAACTGGCCAAGCAAACCAATTGGATTGGCTCTGTGAGCCCAGGTCGCATCAGCAAATCACGTCGACAACATTGGCCCACACAAGAGGCCGTATTTGAACACTTCCAACACAAGCGAGCATTTTCCAACTGGCATCCCGAAGTGCTCAGGGACTATGTCACAGATGGCACGCAAGAAGAAGCAGGTGAACGTGTCTTAAGTTTCAATCGCGATATCGAAACAGCCATCTACAACACCCTGCCACATAATTTACCCAGCATGTTGAAGCGCCAACCATTGAAATGTGCTGTGACTTTCATTGGCGGCACCCAATCACGGGAAATGCGCGTGGCCGGTTCCGAGATCACGCAAAAAATCGCCAAAGGCAGGGTCATGTGGCTTGATGGAACTCACCTGTTCCCCATGGAAAAACCCATTGCAACGGGGGCCGCTGTAGAAGCTGCTTTGCGCAACTTGGGCGCCAATCCCGATTGAACTGAACTTGTCTGCCCAAGCTTATGGCGCCCAGTTCACCATGCCTGTCGATGCAGTGCCAAGCACCACAAGCCCAAAAGCAATGCGATACCAAGCGAAAATTTCAAAGCTATGGCTGGCGATGAATTTAAGTAACCATCGCACGCAAATCCAAGCACTGATGAATGACACCACCAGGCCGGTTGCGAACATAGGGATGTCTTCTACCGACAACAAGGCTCTTTCTTTGTAAAGGCTGTAAACACCTGCCCCCATGAGTGTCGGAATGGCCAAGAAAAATGAAAAGTCTGTGGCTGCTTTTCTCGACAAGCCCAGCATCATGCCGCCAATGATGGTGGCGCCACTGCGACTGGTACCAGGAATCATGGCCAAGCATTGAACCAAGCCAACCATCAGTGCATCTCGGCCTCGCATATCTTCAACAGCGCGAATTCGAACACTGGAAGGCGGCCTTCTCTCTGCCCACAAAATAATGAGCCCTCCCACGATGAAAGTCGTGGCCACGACCCAGGGCGTGAACAGATGTGCTTTGATGTAATTGCCAAACAACAAACCAAAAATGACGGCTGGCAGAAAACCAATGAAAACATTCAAGACAAAACGCTGCGCCTCAAGCTGATAGCGCAAAGCTTTGGCGATACTGTGAATTTTTCCCCAGTAGACCCCTATCACCGCGAAGATGGCGCCCGTCTGAATGGCGATGTCAAAAACTTTGGCCTTGTCATCGTCAAAACCGAGCAAAGCGCCGGCCAAAATCAAGTGGCCCGTTGATGAAATGGGTAAAAATTCGGTCAAGCCCTCTACCAGGCCCATGACCGCAGCTTTGGCCAGCAACAATGAATCCACCAGTACTCCTTAGATATCGTGTAATTATCGCTCTTCACGGGCTGAGTCGCCCCCGTCTGGCTCTAAAATCGAAACATGAGCACAGCCAACGACAAAGCCAAATTACCAGAGGCCTCCCAGGAGACTGCCAAGGTCAGCAACTTCCTACGTCAAATCATTGATTCTGACTTGGCTCAGGGCACTTATGCCCAAAGAAAATGGGCTGGCTCACCTGGCGACGCAGCGCATCATGCTGCAGGGCAGGCCGATCCGGCCAAAATTCGCACCCGCTTTCCACCCGAGCCCAACGGCTACTTGCACGTGGGACATGCCAAAAGTATTTGCCTGAATTTCGGTTTGGCACGCGACTATGGTGGCGTTTGCCACATGCGGTTTGACGACACCAATCCAGAAAAAGAAGACACCGAATATGTGAACTCTATTTTGGATGCGGTGAAGTGGCTTGGCTTCAATTGGGATGCGCATGGCACCTCTCATTTGTACCATGCGAGCGATTATTTCGATTTCATGTACCGCGCAGCTGAGTTTCTCATCCAAGCAGGTTTGGCCTATGTGGACGAACAGTCTGCAGAGGACATGCGCCTCAACCGAGGTGACTTCAACACGCCTGGCAAGGACAGCCCCTTCCGTTCACGCTCAAATGCTGATAACTTGACCCGCTTCCGTGAAATGAGAGAGGGCAAGCTGGCAGATGGGTCTGCTGTGCTGCGTGCCAAAATTGACATGGCTGCCCCTAACATCAACATGCGCGATCCAGCCATCTACCGCATTCGTCGGGCAACGCATCACAACACGGGCGACACTTGGTGCATCTACCCCATGTACACCTTCGCGCATCCCATAGAAGATGCTTTGGAGCAAATCACACACAGCATTTGCACCTTGGAATTTGAAGACCAACGTCCCTTCTACGACTGGCTGTTAACTCGCTTGAGCGAGTCACATGCTTTAGCCGACGGCGCGAAGTTACCCGCCTTATTGGCTCAACCCAATCCCAAACAATATGAATTTGCGCGACTCAATCTGACCTATGTCATCACGAGCAAACGCAAGCTGGCTCAATTGGTCAATGAACGCAAAGTCAGTGACTGGGACGACCCTCGCATGCCCACCATTGTGGGACTGCGTCGACGTGGCTACACCCCGGAAAGTCTTCAGCTTTTTGCAGAACGGATTGGCGTCACCAAAAGCGATTCATGGATCGACTACAGCACCTTAGAAGGCTGCCTGCGTGACGACCTCGACCCCAAAGCCGCTCGCGCCATGGCCGTCTTAGAGCCTGTGCTGTTAACCATTGCCAACTGGGATGAACTCATGGGTGCTGGGACCCTGGATGAATGCCACGCCCCCGTTCATCCCCATCACCCAGAATTAGGGCAGCGACATTTCAAGTTTGGCAAATCACTCTGGATTGAACGCTCAGATTACGAAGAAGCACCACTCAAGGGTTTCTTTCGTTTGTTTCCAGGCAACAAGGTTCGTTTGAAATATGGCCATGTCATTGAATGCACGGGCGCTCTCAAGGATGCATCAGGCCAAGTGACGGAAGTCTTGGCGCAACTCATCCCTGACACCAAAAGTGGCACCCCAGGCGCCGACAGCGTGAAGGTGAAGGGCGTCATCACTTGGGTCAGCCAAGCAGATGCACTCCCTGCCGAGATCCGTTTGTACGACCGGTTGTTCACGGAAGCCCAACCCGATTCAGCCGGCAAAGACTTCTTGCTCAGCCTGAACGCCGAGAGTTTGAAAGTGATCAAGGGATTTGTGGAGCCCTCTCTTTCCTTCAGCAAGCCAGACAGCAAATTTCAATTTGAACGTCATGGCTATTTCGTGGCCGATCGCTTAGATCACACCACACAACACCCGATCTTCAACAGAAGTACGGGCTTGAAAGATACTTGGAGCAAATGAGGCGTGAGCGAGCCATTGGCTGAATGATGGCCAATTGGTTTATGCACCCATGCTGGCCGAAAAAAGCCCAATCGTACAAAGTAAACCAAGCAGCCAAGCCAGCGAGCGCAGCTTGTCTTGGTCGAGCAAATAGCAAACAATGTAGGCAAGTCTTGCGGCCACAAAAACGCACGCGTACAAGGCAATGCGTTCTTGCGGTGCCTGTGCGTGCAAGGCAAACAAAATTCCCGCTACAAAAAATGGGAAGGCCTCAAAGCAATTGGCCTGCGCAGCATTGGCGCGAGCACGGTACCCGGTTTGTTGCGCCAACCAATCACGCGGATTGTGATTGTCATAACTTTTCTGACCCGCCTTGGCAATCAAGGCGCAAGAGAAAGGCATGAACCCCGCAACGAGCACCATTGCAACGATTAAATTCATCATAAATTCCCAAAAAATTAAAGGATCTTGACACTCAAATTTGGCAAGCGATCAATGTGCATTTGAATCAAAGCGCCCTTGACCTCGTGGCCTGATGCAACCAATTGAACCGCATTCACAGGCTTTTGGAAGAAAAAAGGGGGATGCACACCCGAACAAAGTACCGGTGAAGACCCATGCTGAGCCTTGAAAGAAATTGCGACGGTCCATCAAATTGTCCTTTCCAGATGAATTCTCAACAGTATGCACCATGCCCTAAACTCAAGTATTGGCACTATCCCCAGTCAAGTCACTTAGAATTTGGGTTCAATCGGTTCGGCACAGGAAAATTAAATGTCATTGCAATCTCTTCGCGCCCCTCTTTGGGTCTTGATCGCTGCCTTTTTCTTGGCCGCTTGTGGCGGAAGTTCTAACAAAGACTTACCAGGGCCTCCTGTTGGTGGCCTGAGCCTCGAGCCGGGTGACAGCCAAGTCACTGTGAGTTGGAAAGAGACCCCCGGGGTGGAATATTGGATTTTTGCCTCACCGAACAATCCCAACGTCAGCATGAGCACTTGGTTGGCTTCAACAGGTTCCACTTATCGGCTCAAAGTCAACTCACCTTTTATCGTCTCGGGGCTCCTGAATGGCACGCCCTACTCTTTTTTCATGACGAGTCGAGTCAATAGCGGCCCCGGTGGGGAGGCATCCCCCACCGTGATTTCAACCCCTCGTTTGGCGGGCTCAGTCTGGAAAGCTGGCACCAAGCTCAATACAGGCGCTAAAACGGGCATGACTTACGGCGGCGTCATTGATACAGCCACTAACACAGTCAAATACGTCTATGTCGCAGTGGGTCAAGAGGGTCGAATGTTCAGCGCCTCAAGCATCGACGCTTGGACTGCACTGACACCCGTGATAAAAACCGATCTCAACACCGCCGGTTTTGGTTTAGGTAAATTTTTGGTTTTGGGCGCAGCAGGCAAAATTCTGTACAGCACCGATGCACAAACATGGCTTACAGCCACCAGCGCAACTTCTCAAAATCTGAACGCATTGGCAGTCAGTGGTAATTTTGCAGTAGCTGTCGGCGACAACGGCACCATCATCACCAGCAAAGATGCCATGAATTGGAGCATTGCCAAGAGCGTCCCCACCACAGCTCATCTGTTGGGTGTGACGTATGCCCCGAATGGCACATGGGCCGCCGTGGGTGCCAGTGGCACGCTCCTCACAAGTTCAGACGGACTCACTTGGACATCACAGACCACCGGAACTCTTTCAGATTTGAAAACCGTTGGCGCATTGGCCACAGCGGTCAACACCACCACCAACACCTATACCTATGTGGCTGTTGGCAACAATGGCACCATCATCAGCAGTCCAGATGCCCTCACTTGGACAACGCGAAATGCGGGAACATCTGAATCATTCAATGATATGTCTTCGATCAACCAGTTCTTAGCAGTCGGCTCTCGTGGCACCATCGTGACCAGTTCGGATGGCATCAACTGGACTCAGCAAACTTCCAACTCTGTCATCAACCTCAATACCCTTTTGAGAGCAGACAACCAATACGTGGTTGTCAATAGCGCCGGCGACCTCATTTACTCCAAATAATTCAGCCGTCAATCTGAAGCTCTTGTATTTTTCGAGTAATGGTGTTTCGGCCAATGCCCAACTTCACGGCAGCCTCAATCCGCCGACCCCGTGTGGTTGCCAGTGCAGCCTGAATCAGCAAAGATTCAAAGCGACGCGTTAAGACATCCCACACATCCTGTCGATCTGTCCCCAACAACTGCAAAGCCTCTACCTCTAAGGCACTCTCCCAGCCGGCATGGGCACCCAGGTTGATCAAGGCACCGCTGGTACTGGCTGCCAAAGTGGGTTGAACGATCTCCAAGCCACGACTCAAGTCTGGCGCTGCACCCATGATTGCAGCGGCTTGGCCAGTGGCGACGGGCGACAAAACCTCTGGCGGCAAATCTTTCACTTCAATCATTTGTGCCGGTGCCATGACCGTCAACCAGTGGCAAATATTTTCCAACTGTCGCACGTTGCCAGGGAATTGGAATTGACCCAACATCTCCAGTGCTTGCTCAGAAATTCTTTTAGCTTCTACGCCCAGTTGTTGAGCGCTTTGCAACAAGAAATGTTTGGTGAGTACATGGACATCTTCTTTGCGTTCACGAAGTGCAGGCAATCGCAAGCGAATCACATTCAATCGATGAAACAAATCCTCACGAAACACGCCGTCCTTCACTCGTTGCTCCAAGTTTTGGTGCGTAGCGGCAATCACACGCACATTGGCCTTGACGGAACTGTGCCCTCCAACACGGTAAAAATGTCCGTCTGACAAAACCCGCAAAAGCCGCGTTTGCAAATCAAAGGGCATGTCTCCGATTTCATCCAAAAAGAGCGTACCGCCTTCTGCTTGCTCGAAACGCCCCCGTCTGGATGTTTGAGCGCCTGTGAATGCGCCGCGTTCGTGACCAAAGAGTTCACTTTCAAGCAAATCTTTGGGAATGGCCGCGGTGTTGATGGCCACAAAAGGACCGCTCGCCCTTGGGGAGTGTTTGTGCAGTGCGCGCGCAACCAACTCTTTACCAGACCCTGATTCCCCCGTAATCATGACTGTCACATTGCTTTGAGACAATCTGCCAATGGCGCGAAAGACATCTTGCATGGCAGGTGCTTGCCCCAGCATTTCTGGGGTGGTGGCCATGCCTTCTTCGGCAACTTCTTCCCTCTGACTTTCTGCCAGAGCACGTCGAATCAATTCAATGGCTTTAGGCAAATCAAAGGGTTTGGGAAGGTATTCAAAGGCACCATTTTGGAAAGCTGAGACAGCACTGTCCAAATCAGAAAAAGCCGTCATGATGATGACAGGCAGACCCGGAAGCTTTTTCTTGACTTCGGTCAGTAAATCCAAGCCAGACCCACCAGGCATCCGAATGTCACTGACCAACACTTGCGGTCCCTCACGCCCCTCCTCTGTGGCCAGTGCCGCCAGAACTTCCCGTGGGTTGGTGAAGCTTCGCGTAGTCAAGCCCTCGCGAAGCAAGGCTTTCTCTAAGACGAATCGAATGGATTGGTCATCGTCTACGATCCAGATAGGCTTCATGGGTCTCAACTTTCTCTATAAAGTTTGCTCGTTTCTGAACTTCAGATCAGGGCAACGGAATTAATATTTTGAAATCTGTTCGACCTGGCACGCTCTCACACTCGATCAAACCGTGGTGCTGTTGGACAAAGGTTTGAGCCAACGTTAAACCTAAGCCAGAGCCACCTTCTCTTCCAGAGACCAAGGGGAAGAAAATTCGGTCTTTGATCGAGTCTGGAACTCCAGGCCCGTTGTCAATGACATGCAATTCCAATGCCAGTTTGTACCGCTGCTTTCCGAACGTACTTTGGCGGGCGATCCTCGTCTTGAAAATCAGTTCTGCATGCCCTTCCAAGATCTGATCAGACAAAGCCAATGCGGCATTGTGTGAAATGTTCAAGACTGCTTGAATGAGCTGTTCTCGATCGCCTCTGAACTCTGGGATGGAGGTGTCATAGTCGCGAACCACCCGCATTCCCCTTGGAAACTCAGACACAATCAAAGACCGAACCCGTTCACAAACCTCATGAATATTCACATCGCCCACCACATGCGGGCGACGATGCGGGGCCAGCAACCGATCCACCAAGGTCTGAAGTCGATCGGCCTCTCGAATGATCACCTGGGTGTACTCAGTCAACTCTTTAGATTCCATCTCCATCTCAAGCAATTGAGCCGCGCCGCGAATACCTCCCAATGGATTTTTAATTTCGTGAGCTAAATTGCGAATCAATTCTTTATTGGCTTGTGCTTGGTCCAACAAGCGCTCCTCTCTGTCCTGCCGTGTTTGTTGTTGAATGGGCAACAGTTCAATGATCACTTCGTTTTCCTGGTCCGACTGCGCCACAATGACGTGCACAGGCAAACCTTCCTCAGGATTGATTCGAAGTAACTCTGCGTCATACCGCAGAGCACCGAACTCATTGGCTTGCGCGCCTGCCAAGGCATGCAAAAGTGGTTTTGAGTCCGCAAAGAAATTCAAAAATGATTGCCCCTCTAAACTTCGTCGGGACTGACCCATCACATCTTCTAATTCGGCATTGACAAACAAAACGGTGCCATCGCACTTGAGAACCGCAATCGGAGTTGCCAGCCAATCAAAAGCATGAAAACGAAGATGAGCGGGCAATTGATTTAAGTTTGATTTCAATAAAGCATCTGCCATCTGAGCCTCACTTTGTTTGAGCTGTGGCCAAGTTCACAGATTGCCTTGAAAGTTCACGTTGCAAGGCTTGAATATCGCGCTCAATGCGTTGAAGTTGACTTTTCAGGCTCAGCACACGTTGCTTGTATTCAGGTGCATGGATGGTTTCACCCGCGAGCAAAGCAGGAACCCCTTGGTTGTAAAGGCGCACCATTTCAGCTTGCTTTGCACTCAGCTTTTGCCACTCATCCTCCAAGATGGTGCGCGCCTGAAGCGCGCGCTGTTGAGAGGCTGCTGCATCACTTGGGGGCATTTCTGCTCGCTCTAAATTCATTTCTGTCGTCGGCTTGCGAGGACGAGTTGAAACAGTCGCTTGCACCCGAGTGCCTTCAATTTGAGTGGGCACTGAAGTCTCTAATTTTTGGCATTGCTGGGGGTTGGCAGGTTTGTTGGTGATTTCTTGACCACACTTGTAGACAAGCTCATCGGCACTTGCGGTGCAGAGCGAAACAATCAACAAGATCAAAGCGATCACATAGGCCCTTGTTTTGTTGGTTTGCAAAAAATTGATGGGCATTCAAGCTTTCCTGACACAAAGAAAAAGGACGACCTGAGCCGTCCTTTTCGGGTAGGGCTCAGCTGCCCAAGTTCACTGCAAATTACAGTGAGTAGTACATCTCGTATTCGATCGGATGGACAGCTTGACGGAAGCGTGTGACTTCACCCATTTTCAATTCAATGTACGCGTCGAGCATGGAGTCTGTGAACACGCCACCTTTTGTGAGGAAGGCGCGGTCTTTGTCCAAATACTCGAGGGCTTGATCCAAGCTGTGGCAAACGGTTGGCACCAATGCATCCTCTTCAGGTGGCAAATGGTACAAATCTTTGGTAGCTGCTTCGCCTGGGTGAATCTTGTTTTCCACGCCGTCCAAACCAGCCATCATCAATGCAGAGAAGCA
>CANJOS010000045.1 GCA_947476015.1 Comamonadaceae bacterium
CTCAATCGACGGTCCATGAAAACTCCTGAAAGTAAGTTGTGAACATCATAAGCAATAACGGGCCATCCTTGAAGCCAAAATATCAAAGTCTGCCGTTATGCTTGGGGGGTGAATTACGCCCAGCTTTTATTTCCCGATTTCTCCCTCATTCTGTGTGGCTATTTTCTTTGCCGATACACAGGCTTGAACCGACCTGTTTGGCAACAAGCCGAGTTTTTGGTCTATTACTTTCTTTTTCCTGTGTTGTTGTTTCACTCCATTGTGAAAAGCCCATTGGACATTCAGACCACTTCCAGTTTTTTACTGTCGGGCATTACCATGGGATTGGTCGGCATTGGATTGAGTTACAGCCTGCCCTATTGGCCCTGGCTCGGTCGGCACATTGACGCCCGAGACCATGCGGCCAGTGCGCAAATAGGTTTCAGGTTCAACTCCTTCATTGCTTTGGCCTTGGTCGAACGATTGGCGGGCTCCGAGGGCCTGCTTCTCATCGCGGTGCTCATTGGTTTTTGCGTCCCCATGTTCAATGTGGCGGCCGTTTGGCCGATGGCGCGCCATGGTGAGTCAGGTCTCTGGCGCGAACTCATTCGCAACCCGCTGATCCTGGCCACCACGGGCGGCCTGGCCTTCAACCTGTTGGGACTCAGCGTGCCGGCTTTCATAGACCCCACTTTGTCCAAAATCGGGGGCGCCGCATTGACACTGGGGCTCATGTCTGTCGGCGCAGGCTTGGAGATCAAAGCACTTTATCAAGCCAAATTATTGGGCAGCCTTCTCATGGGCTTGAAACATCTGGCACTGCCATTGATTGCTTGGGGATTGGCTCAGTGGTTTCAACTGAACGAGCTCCAAACCTTGGTTCTGTTGATTTTCTCAGCCCTCCCTACGGCCTCCACCTGCTATGTGTTGGCATCGCGAATGGGCTACAACGGACCTTATGTTGCGGGACTGGTCACCCTTTCCACGTTGCTGGGCATGCTCAGCTTGCCTTTTGCATTGGGCGTTCTTCGCGATTGGAAGTTTTAAGCACTCTGCGCCAAAGACCAAGCCACTTGTTCCTGCACCACTGGATCAGGGTGTTGCCGCCACGCTAGCAGGCCCTGCGTCAATTGCTCAAGCTCGGTTGCGCTTAACTTGTTTGAAGAAGCCAAGGCATTGCCTGCTGCCAAAGCCACATTGCGCAACCAACGTGCATGGCCAATTCGCCGAATGGCACTGCCCTCGGTCTTGCGCAAAAATTCAGGCTCATCCCATGACAGGAGTTCATGAAGTTCAGGCGCGACCAGTGGCTCTCGTGCGTCAAAGTCAGGCAAGCTGCTTTTCTGGGCATATTTATTCCAAGGGCAAGCCCACTGGCAATCATCACAGCCGTAAATTCGGTTACCTATGAGTGCTCTGAACTCATGCGGTATGGGCCCCGCATGCTCAATCGTCAAATACGAAATACAGCGCCTCGCATCCAACTGAAAAGGTGCCACGATCGCTTGGGTCGGACAAAGATCCAAGCACGCCGTGCAAGTGCCGCAGTGCGCAGATGTGTCCTCTGTGGCCGGGAGTGCCAAGTCAACAAACAATTCCCCAAGGAAAAAGAACGATCCTGCCTCGCGTTGCAGCACCAGTGTGTTCTTGCCTCGCCAACCCAGACCACTTCGCACCGCCAGCTCTGCCTCCAAGACAGGGGCTGAATCAGTGAAAACACGGTGACCAAAAGGACCCAAAATTTCGGCCATGCGAGTTTGGAGTGTTTGAAGCCGATGCCGAACCACTTTGTGATAGTCACGTCCTCTTGCATAGACAGAGACCACCCCTTGCGATGCCTGTTGGAGTGCAAGCCCTTCACTTTGGGCATCCGTGTTGAGATTTCCAGGCAGGTAGTCCATGCGCACCGTGATGACACTCAAGGTCCCAGGCACCAACTCGGAAGGTCGTGCGCGCTTTAGCCCGTGGCTTGCCAAATAGTGCATATTGCCGTTGAAGCCAGCGGCCAACCAAGCTTGTAAACCTGGCTCAGCATCGGACAAATTCACACCTGCAATGCCAATTTGAGAAAATCCCAGTTCTCGAGCGACAATTTGCAATGTTTTCCACAAAGCAGCCGTGTCCAATGCGCCTGAGGATCCTTGACCAGAAAGAGAATGATGAGCGGTGTTCACCCAGTGATTGTAGAAACTCCCGAGCCCTTCGGCACGGCCAGTTGGCATTGGTCGGACGAAAACCACACCCGAGCCTTTGCACAGGCCTTGGCCAAGCAATCTGCTTTAGCGCATGCCTACATTGAACTTCAAGGTGATTTAGGGGCGGGTAAAACAAGCTTTGTGAGGCATTTGCTTCAAGCCTTGGGGGTACAGGGCCGCATCAAGAGTCCCACCTATGCAGTGCTTGAACCTCACGAAACCTTTCACCCTCAAAGCCTGCAACCCCTTTCGATTTGGCATTTTGATTTCTACCGTTTCAAGGATCCACAGGAATTTGAAGAAGCCGGTTTTCGCGATGTCTTTGCCAGCGTGGGCCTGAAAATTGCCGAGTGGCCAGAACAAGCCAAGGGGATGTTGCCAGTTGCCGATTTGAAACTTTCGATCACAGTCGATGCCCAAGCGTCGCGTCAAGTCACTTGCACTGCGTTCACAGAGGCAGGCGCGCGCATGTTGCAAGGCCTTGAGAATACCGCCCGATCCGATCCAAGCCCCCTGATCAGCCCATGAAAATTCAGCGCCGCGATTGGCTCCAATATTCAGGACTCGTGCTGATGCTCGGTTGGGCCGAGATCAGTCGCGGTGCGAGTCTTTTGGCGGTTCGGGTGTGGCCTGCCAGAGACTATTCGCGCGTCACCCTAGAGTCTGACATTGCCCTGAAAACCAAATACAGCTTTGTGCCCTCGCCGCCCCGCTTGGCCATTGACATTGAAGGCTTAGAACTCAACCCCTCTGTGAAAGAATGGATCGGGAAAATCAAACCCGACGATCCCAACATCACGGGCGTGCGAGTGGCACAAAACAGTCCAGGGGTGGTGCGCATGGTGTTTGACTTGAAGCAAGCCGTTGAACCCCAGGTATTCGCCCTCACGCCAGTGGGCAACTACAAGCACCGTTTGGTTTTGGATTTGTACCCCACCCACCCTGTGGATCCTCTGGAGAGTTGGATTGCTGAAAGAACCCAGAGCAATGATGCACTCGGCGATTGGCTGACCAAACAGGGCAATACCGCATCGCCGAATCAAAGTGCCTCCAATTCAGGTGGGGCACCACAGGCGCCCCCCGCCGCCAGCACGCCAACTCCCAGCACCACCGACCGTTTGATTGTGGTGGCCATCGATGCAGGTCATGGCGGCGAAGACCCCGGCGCCATTGGCCCCAATGGCACCAAAGAAAAAGACGTGGTCCTGCAAATAGCATTAAAACTGCGAGACCGCATCAATGCCAGCAGCGTGAAAGGCAGCCCCATGCGGGCCTACCTCACGCGCGATGCAGATTACTTTGTGCCACTTCATGTTCGCGTCCAAAAAGCACGAAAGGTCCAAGCCGACTTGTTTGTGAGTGTGCATGCCGATGCTTTTTTCACGCCCAACGCTCAGGGTGCAAGTGTTTTTGCACTCAGCCATGGTGCCGCCTCAAGCAGTGCAGCGCGCTGGATGGCCTTGCAAGAAAACAGAGCAGATTTGATTGGCGGCATGAACTTCGGCGTGAAAGACACGCAACTGCAACAAGCATTGCTCGACATGAGCACTTCGGCACAAATCAAGGACAGTTTGAACCTCGGTGGCGCTTTGTTGAGAGAAATCAGCAGCGTGGGCCGACTGCACAAACCCAAAGTGGAACAAGCGGGATTTGCTGTTTTAAAAGCCCCCGACATCCCCAGCGTTCTGGTTGAAACAGCCTTCATCAGCAACCCCGATGAAGAGGCCAAGCTTTCAGATCCCCACTACCAAAACACCATGGCCGATGCCTTGGTCAAGGGTTTGCAAAAGTACTTTGAACGCAATCCGCCATTGGCGCGCAAGCGATCGACCTGAGCCTGTGGATGGGCGCCAAGTTTTACCTTGGCTTTGCCCGCCAAGCGCCGACCAATGCCAACAAGCCAGGGACAAAAATCATGGCCCAAATAATTTGACTCAGGTGCGCCTTCACAAAGTCCGTTTCGCCAAACCAATACCCCGCCAATGTGAGACCACCAACCCAAAGCAGACCCCCTGCCACGTTGAAGACCCCAAAGCGTGCAGGGTTCATGGCGGCCACACCGGCGACAAAAGGGACAAAGGTTCGAATAAAGGGCATAAACCGGGCTACCACAATGGTGATGCCACCATAGGTTTCGTAAAAATTGTGCGCCCTGTCAAAAGCCGAGCGATTGAAAAAACGAGAGTTTTCCCACTGAAAAACCTTGGGGCCAAAATACCTGCCTAAACGGTAATTGAGTTGATCCCCCGAAATGGCTGCAACAGACAGTAACACCAGAATCAAGGGCAACTCCAGCAAACCCGTGCCACACAAGGTGCCCACCACAAAAAGCAAGGAATCTCCAGGTAAAAATGGCATGAGCACCAAGCCTGTTTCCACAAAGATGATGAGAAAAAGCAAAGCATAGACCCAGGCGCCGTATTCAGACACAAACGCGCCCAAATAACGGTCAACGTGAAGCACAAAGTCCAACAATTGCATGAAGATATCCATCCGCCAATTATCCCTTTCTTGAAGCCCTTAAGAGCTGCCACGAGCGAAGAGCTTTCAAGGACCTACAATTTAAGGATGTCAGAACCCCTTCCTCGCAGAACCATCCGTGAATTGCCCGATGTGCTCATCAGCCAAATTGCGGCCGGTGAGGTGGTAGAACGCCCTGCTTCTGTGGTCCGAGAACTGGTGGACAACGCCTTGGATGCTGGCGCTCAGCACATCACCCTGCGTCTCTTGGGTGGCGGTATTCGCCTTATTTCGGTAGAGGATGACGGCAGCGGCATACCCGTTGAAGAATTGCCTGTGGCCCTCAAACGCCACGCCACCAGCAAAATTGTGAGCTTAGAGGATTTGGAATCTGTGACCACCATGGGTTTCAGGGGCGAGGCTTTGGCGGCTGTCAATTCTGTGTCTGAGATGAGTTTGCTGTCGCGCACCGAGGGCGCCGCCAGCGCCTTCATCTTGGACGGTCAAACCGGTGAAATCAAGCCGGCAGCTCGCGCTGTAGGGACCACGGTGGAAGTGAAAGAATTATTTTTTTCCACGCCTGCCAGAAGACATTTCTTAAAAACTGAAAGCACCGAGTTGGCCCATTGCATTGAAGCAGTGAGGCGACATGCACTGGCCCGGCCCGAAGTGAATTTTGCAATTTGGCATGAAGGCAAAATCGTGGAGCAATGGCGCAGTCATCCAGGGGAAGCCGGCTGGAACCAAAGATTGGCCGATGTTTTGGGAGAAGATTTCGTCACCTCCTCGGTCAACATCGATTTCCGCTCGGGACCCGTTCATGTGCGTGGACGTGCAGGGACACCCGATGCAGCGCGCGCAAGGGCCGATCAACAATTTACGTACGTGAATGGCCGCTTTGTGCGCGACAAAGTGATCACGCATGGTGCGCGCAGCGCCTATGAAGATGTGTTGCACGGGCATCGTCAACCGGTTTATGTGCTGTATTTGCAAATGGACCCTGCGCGGGTGGACGTCAACGTGCACCCCACCAAAATCGAAGTCCGTTTCAGGGACAGCCGGGAAGTGCATCAAGCCATGCGACACGCCATCGAAAGCGCTTTGGCCGTCCCCAGAGCACAGCTGATTAAAAACGAGACAACGCCCTGGGGGACAGGCCCTCAACCAGACTTACAGAGTGATTCGTTTTTAAAAATCACACCCCGTACACCCGAGATTCCAGCCCATTGGTCACAACGCGGTATGGCCTTTGGCAATGATCGTCAACATGAAGATCCCGTCAAGGCCATGGCTGAGCTGAAAGCGATTTGGGCCAGTCCACCGAAGCTTGAAGAACCAACGCCATCATCTGAATGGCCACTGGGGCGCGCCATTGCTCAATTACAAGGTATTTACATCTTGGCAGAAAACAGCCAAGGTCTGGTGGTGGTTGACATGCATGCGGCTCACGAACGCATTGTTTACGAGCGGCTCAAACTACAACTCAACACCACACAAATCAGCAGTCAACCCCTGCTCATTCCCGCAACTTTTGCAGCCACACCTCAAGAAATTGCCACAGCAGAGAGCGGCGTCTCTGTGTTGGTGCAACTTGGTCTGGAAATCTCAATGCTCTCAGCCAAAACATTGGCGGTACGCGCGGTTCCAACCACTCTAGCGCAAGGGGATGCGGTTGAATTGGCGCGCAGCGTTTTGGCTGAATTGGCGCAACATGATGCTGCTACCGTCGTGCAACGTGCGCAAAATGAAATATTGGCCACCATGGCTTGCCACGGCGCCGTGCGCGCCAATCGAAAGCTGACTTTGGATGAAATGAACGCCTTGCTTCGTCAAATGGAAGCCACTGATCGATCCGATCAATGCAACCATGGTCGCCCCACTTGGCGCCAAGTCTCAATGCGCGAGCTTGACGCTTTGTTTTTGCGAGGCCGCTAGTTGTGAATGCTGAATACTTGGCGCCCAGTTCAGCGCCAGCTGCACGAAGTGTGCCCCTGACTGTTTTGTTGTTGGCCCTGCTCATGGGCTTGCAGCCCGTCACAACCGACCTTTATTTGCCCGCGCTGCCAGCCTTGTCTCTGGGTTTTGGTGCCAGCATGGTGCAATCTCAACTCACCTTGACCGCGCTGCTTTTGGCCTTTGGCATTTCGCAATTGGTCTGGGGACCCCTGTCCGACAGGTGGGGGCGCCGACCCGTCTTGCTGGGGGGTATTGTTGTTTACGCCGTCTCAGCCATTGCCAGTGCGTTGGCGCCGAGCATTGAAATGCTGATCGCAGCACGCACCGTTCAAGGGGTGGCCATGGGAGCTTGCGTCATGGCGGCAAGAGCCATCGTGAGAGATTTATTCGAACCCACAGAGGGTGCCAAGGTGATGTCTCAAGCGCTTTCTGGTTTGGGCTTGATTGCTTGTGTCTGCGTGCCCATTGGAGGCTACCTGACCGACCTTTGGGGTTGGCGCTGGGCCCTCAGCAGTTTGGTGGTGTTTGCCATCGTGACCGCTCTTCTGATTTATTTCTTCTTTGAAGAAACCCTGGTGCAACGAAATCCAAATGCGCTGCAAGTCAAGAGCTTGTGGTTTGCTGCCCAACACATCATTCGAGATCCTACATTTCAAACCTACAGCGCGCTGTCTACCGCTTCTTTCGCGGGCTTGTTCACGTTTTTGGCCACCTCATCGTTTGTATTTACCCAAAGCATGGGTTTGAGCAAAACAGTTTATGGTTTGCTCATGCTCTCGATGTCTTTGTCTTTCATCGTGGGCACCTTCATTTGTCGGTGGCTGTTGTTGCGCATGAGTGTGAAATCGTGCGTCGCCATGGCAGGATTTGTCAGTCTCTTCTCTGGGGTTTTGATGGTGCTGATGGCTTACTGGGGCGTGTCGCAAACATGGTTTGGTGCCTGGGCCATCATGTTGCCCATGAACATTTTCATGCTGGCCCACGGGGTGCATCAGCCCTGCGGTCAAAGCGGCTGTATTGCGCCTTTTCCTGAAATGGCCGGGACAGCCTCCGCCCTGAATGGCTTTTGCATGATGTTGGTGGCATTTGCCATGGGCACTTGGATTGGCACCCACATGGGTTCACCCTTGTTGGCTTTGGCGCAAGGCTTGCTGCTTTGGTCTTGTTGCTTGGCTTTGATTGGTTGGTTTGGCGTGCGGCGAATCTCCCTCCCTGCACCTGCGTCGTCAGTCAAATGATGCCTCTCGCTTTGGCCATTTCAGGACCTACCGCCAGTGGCAAAACGGGCTTGGGCTTGGCCATTGCCCAGCACTTGAATTCGCGCGGCGGGGCTGAAATTATCAGTGTTGATTCGGCCCTGGTCTATAAGGGCATGGACATTGGAACGGCCAAGCCCTCGAAGGTGGAGTTGGCGGCGGTGCCGCATCATCTGATTGACATTCGCGATCCAATGCAGCCCTACAGTGCAGCTGAGTTTGCTCTGGATGCCAGCGCATGTGTCCACGACATTCGCAGTCGCGGTAAAACGCCGATTTTGGTCGGTGGCACGCTGCTTTACTTCAAAGCACTTTTAGAAGGCTTGAACGACATGCCCTCGGCAGACCCAGCTGTCCGGGCCACGCTTCAAGATGAAGCGGCCCTCAAAGGCTGGCCCGCCATGCATGCCTTGCTCCAAAAGGTAGACCCAGAGACAGCACTCCGCCTTGCACCTGCTGACGGTCAACGGATCGCACGTGCGCTGGAAGTTTTCAGAATTTCAGGACGGCCACTCTCTAGCTTTCATCAGACACCCAAACAGCCCGCGCAGCGGCAAGACTTGATCCTCAATTGGCAGACCGTGCCCCTGTTGAGCTTAGAGCCCCATGACAGGGCTTGGCTTCACAACCGCATTGCACAGCGCTTTGACGACATGCTGGCGCAGGGGTTCATGGCAGAAATGAAAGTCTTAAGGGCCAGAGGCGATTTGAAGGCAGACCTGCCTTCAATGCGTTGCGTGGGTTACCGTCAAGCTTGGGAAACCTTAGACGGCACCTTGCCGCCGTCTGAATTCAGAGACCGCGGCGTCTTTGCCACAAGGCAATTGGCCAAGCGTCAATTAACCTGGCTGAGAAGCCTTGCGCATCGTCACGTGATCACTGCGGATGGCAATGACGTGCTTGCGCAAGCTTTGGCATGGGTCGATCAGCAAGGGCTTAATCCCAATTAGCCTTGCCCCTCAAAGCCTTGGTTTGACCGCGCTTCACTTTGCTGTCAACACGCTTGGTTTGAGAGTTTTTGCTGGGTTTGGTGGCCTTTCGGGATTTGTGAACCACGGCTGCAAGTTCCAGCAAGTCATGTAAGCGCAGCAAAGCTGCCATTCGGTTCATGTCCTGACTTCGGTGCTCTTGTGATTTCAGGACCACCACACCCGATTTAGTCAGCCGGTGGTCACGCAATGCCAACAATCTCAGCTTGAGGTCTTCCGGCAGGCTGGAAGAAGCAACGTCAAACCTCAGCTGAATGGCACTGGACACCTTGTTCACATTTTGTCCACCAGGTCCTTGCGACCGAATGGCTGTGAGCTCGACTTCGTCGGGTGAAATGTGAAAAATTGTCATGGCAAACCCTGAAAAATGAGGCTCTTAACTTCTTTTGTGGTGAGCAATCATTGTGCCTCGCTTAAACTGAGCACTTCGTTACTTCAAGGTGTCATCATGGCAAAAGGTCAACAAAAGTCGAACAAAGAATCCAAAAAACCAAGGAAGGACAACTCTCCACCTAAAACCATTGCGGTGGACACCGAGCGTCCTGTGCAAAAAACAACCGCCATCATCCCGCGCGGCAAGAAGCCTGTTTGACAGCGCCAAGTTCGCAACAACCGCCCCTCTTGAAAGCATTTTTGAACGATGAGTGATTCCTTGAACAGTTTTTGGCCGCATGCGGGCTACGCCCAGTTGAAAAAAGATGCAAACGGCCACCTCACCGTCACCGATGATTTCTTGAGAGTGCTCTTGTTGCGCCCTGAGTTGGCGCCCATCGAAACCTCTTGCGCGCAAGAAATTGCGGTGCATGATCGCTTGCTTGAAGATCCGCGCCAAGCCATCACGCCGCAAGATCTTGCCCCGCTTAAGGACAAGGATGCCGCAGAAAACATGAGTGTGTGGTTGCGCTTTCGTGATCGAATCTTGGCGCACCCCAGCTTAGAGGCCAGTTACTGGGCATTGTTTGAAGGAACGGGCGTTGATGTGCCACCCGTCTTGGTCCATCAAATCACGCAAGTCTTGGTGCAGCATGTCTTGGGTGATGGCTGTACGCCACTGGAAGCACGCGCCTCAGAGCTGTTTTTCAGAACCCAGAAAATTTCCGTATTAGAAGACGGCTCCGTCATGTCCGCCGATCATGAAACCATTGAACGCCACGCATTGGAAAGTGGCTTTGGCACAGTCGGTGAATTGCTCAAACAAGGCGGCATCCCATTGCGAACTGTCGACCTCGATGTCATTCAAGAAAGCAATGAAGATTCATATTGGGAACGCAGCGAGCGACATGACATGGTCGCCTGCCTGAACTTAGGCCAAGCCCTGATGGACGCCTATTGCCGCATTCTTGAAAAATGGGTTTTCCATTTCACTGAATGCCCCGTCAGGGTTCAAACAGCCCGTGAAATCAAGGACGACCGCTGGGTGTGGCACGTGGGATTGGATGCACAAGCCAGTGGCATTTTGAATGATTTGTACCGCGGCATTTCGGTGGAAGAAGACAGGCAGAAAAGAATGCTCTGTTTGTTTGTTTTGAATTTCGAGAATGACACAGACATGCTGAGTGAGGTAGCCGGCAAACCGGTTTACTTGGCCATGGCCATGGACCCTCAGCAGCTTCTGAAAATCAAACCGCAAAACTTGCTGTTGAATTTGCCCTTGGCCAGAAGATCCTGAACATCAATTTTCAGCAGTTCCATGGGTTGACCCTAATGCTTTAAAGAAAAAAAGGGCGTAACTTGCGGGGGCTAGTCAAAATTTTGAACCAACCATCTAATTCAGGAGTGAGTCATGTTTGCATTACCCCGTCGTCGTTTGTTGGCCTCTGCAATTTTGGGCATGTTGGCCGTCTTAAGCGCCCTGCCTTCTGTTGCACAAAACTATCCCGCGCGTCCTATCACGCTCATCGTCCCTTGGGGTGCCGGCGGCGGAACCGATGCAACCGCTCGCATCATTGGCAGCTTGCTTGAAAAAGACTTAGGGCAACCTGTCACAGTGGTCAACCGCACAGGCGGTAGCGGTGTGGTGGGCCATGCGGCCATTGCATCTGCCCAAGCCGACGGCTACACCATCGGCTTGGCCACCGTTGAAATCGGCATGATGCATTGGCAAGGTTTAACCGAGCTCACCAGCGCCTCTTACACCCCCATTGGCCTTGTCAATGCTGATCCTGCAGGCATTCAAGTACGCGCCGATTCGCCTTACAAAACGGTCAACGAATTGTTGGCGGCCATCAAAGCAAACCCAGGCAAATTCAAAGGCTCTGGCACAGGCCAGGGTGGCATTTGGCACTTGGCCATTGCTGGCCTTTTACGTGACCAGAAAATAGACCCTGCAGCTTTGCCTTGGGTGCCTAGCAATGGTGCAGCGCCTGGCTTACAAGACATGGTTGCGGGCGGCATTGAAGTGGCCCCCGTCTCCTTGCCTGAGGCGCGCTCTTTGATTGATGCTGGCAAAGTGAAGAGCTTGGCCATCATGAATGACAAGCCCTCTGCGCTTTACCCCAATGTTCCCACCCTCAAATCAGCCATTGGCAGCGATTGGACCATGGCAGCATGGCGCGGCATTGTGGCGCCTAAAGGTTTGCCAGCACCCGTTCGCGACAAGTTGGCAGAAGCCGTTCGCAAAGTGGCCGCTAGCAAAGAGTACAACGAGTTCATGGCCAGTCGCGGCTTCGGTGTGATCTATGCAGGTCCTGATGACTTCGCCAAGTTCATGGTCAAGTCGAATGCAGAATTAGGCGCCACCATGAAGGCTGTAGGCTTGGCCAAGTAAGGCCATGAAAATACACGACACCGTATTGGGGCTGTTCTTTTTGGCATTGGGCAGCTTGGTGCTCTATGCCATTCGAGGGTACCCCAATATTCCGGGGCAACCTGTGGGTCCTGCACTTTTTCCAGGCTTGATTGCAACGGGCCTGTGTCTCTCCGGTGCATTGCTGGTCATCAAAGGCACTCAAGATCGAACAGCTGCTGCTTGGTTTGCTTGGGAAGAATGGGTGCACTCACCTCGACATGTGCTTGCCTTGTGTGTGCTTCTGGCCTCAGTGGTTTTCTACATTTTGTTTGCCAATGAACTTGGATTTTTCTTCACAAGTTTCCTCATGCTGGTCGCTTTGTTCAAGGCACTTCGGGTCAGTTGGCGTCGAACATTGATTGTGTCTTTGATCGCAACACTGGTCGTCCACTTTGCGTTCTACAAACTCTTGCGAGTCCCCCTGCCATGGGGTGTTCTCACACCTTGGGCTTGGTGAAGTTGTTCACATCACTTATTCAATCAGTGGAATGATTTAGGAGCCCCCTATGTGGACAGCCATCGGTCAAGCATTCTCCATGGTCTTCGAGCCCTACACCCTCATGGTGATGGTGGCGGCCTCTCTCTATGGTTTGTTCGTTGGGGCCGTACCGGGTCTCACAGCGACCATGGCCACAGCCCTGCTGGTGCCAGTCACTTTTTTCATGCCCCCCATTCCCGCCATTGCGGCCATGGTGACAGCCACAGCCATGGCCATCTTCTCGGGTGATATTCCGGGTTGCCTTTTAAGAATTCCAGGCACACCCGCCTCGGCAGCTTATACAGACGAAGCATTTGCAATGACCAAAAAAGGGCAAGCCGAATTGGCCCTAGGTGCTGGCTTGGTTTTTTCCGCAGTGGGTGGCCTGTTTGGAACACTGGTGCTGATTTTGGCGGCACCGGCATTGGCTGACTTTGCTTTGAATTTCAGTTCATTTGAATACTTCTGGTTGGTGCTACTGGGTTTAACCTGTGCCGTGTTTATTACCTCTGACCAGCCCCTCAAAGGCATCATTACATTATTGCTTGGCTTGATGGTTGCCTGTGTGGGTCTTGGCAACCCCGCAGGTTTTCCGCGCTTTACATTGGGCAATGCTGAAATGACAGGCGGCATTGGCATGATTGCCATGATGATTGGCATGTTTGCCATTTCAGAAATCATTCGCTTTGTGGTGGACACCAGCCCACCCGCCGTGTTGGTGGTTGAAAAAGTTGGCAGCGTGCTGTCGGGTCAATGGGCACTGGCCAAAAAATACCCAGTTCAAATTTTGCGGGGCAGTGTGCTTGGGACTGCTGTGGGGGCATTGCCTGGTGCTGGCGCAGACATCGCGGCCTGGATGTCTTACGCCATGAGCAAGAAATTTTCTAAGGAACCTGAAAAGTTTGGCACAGGCCACGTGGAAGGCATTGTGGAATCAGGTTCTGCCAACAACAGTGCTTTGGCAGGTGCTTGGATTCCGGCCTTGGTTTTTGGCATACCTGGCGACTCCATCACTGCCATTGTGATTGGTGTTCTTTACATGAAGAACATGAACCCAGGGCCTGCACTCTTCACCACCAACCCACAAAATATCTATGCTGTATTTTTGCTGTTTATCATTGCCAACATCATCATGATTCCACTCGGTATTTTGTGCATCAAAGTGGCCAAGCGTATTCTGCTGGTGCCTAGGGAAGTTCTCATGCCCTTGATTTTGCTATTTTGTGTGGTCGGTACATTTGCCATCAACAACTCCATGTTTGAAGTGGGCATCATGTTGGTGGCCGGCATCTTGGCCTACATTTTGGAAGCCAACAAATTCCCCATCGCACCTGCTATTTTGGGTGTGGTCTTAGGTGGCATGCTAGAAGAAAACTTCATCACCTCCATGATCAAATCAAATGGCGATTTGAGCGCGTTCTTGGCGCGGCCCATTGCCCTTGGCTTGGCAGTTGTGTGTGCGCTGGTTTGGACATGGCCGCTGATTGTCAAGCTGCTTTTCAAACCCTCACATTCTCAAACGACCTGAGGTATTTCCACCTTCAGCTTTTGAGCCCATGAACTGAGGGCTGGCATGATGCTGGGGTAAAGTTGCAAGCCTTGCAACTCACTCTGTGCCTGGTGCTGAAGCCCTCGCTCTCCTGGCAAACGCACCTTCTCATTCTGTCGTGCGGGCTTAGAATTTTTGCAACGCTCAATCACATGGTCCATTTGTCGCTGAAATGCTTTCAGCCCTGCAAAGGCCTGAGGATCGATGATTTGCAAAAATACAGTGGCTCCCCATCCTTCCAAAGCATCGGCACGACCATGGCCTGCCAAGCCGCCAGTCATTGCCTCCACCATCAAACTCAAGCCATAGCCCTTGTGACCGGAGTCCATTCCGCCAAGCGGCAAGATGGTGCCTTTAGGCTCCGAAAACAACACTGCAGGATCGATGCTGGCGTGACCTTGCCCATCCATGACCCAAGCAGCAGGCAACATTTTTTTCTCATTGAACAGTCGGTTGGTCATGCCGTTGGTGGTTGCTGACGTTGAAACATCCACCATGATGGGCAAAGTCGAACTTGGAATGCCAAAAGAAACAGGATTAGGCGTGAAGACAGGGTCTAGGCCACCAAATGGCGCGACACTGCTGCTGTTGGCGTCAGAGCAATGCAAGACGATCAACATTCCTTGCGCAGTGGCACGCTGATGGTAGGCTGCAAGACAGGCAATGTGATGGCTGCGCTTGATCACGATGCTGCAAGTGCCCTGCTTCTTGGCACGCTCAATGGCGATATCCATGGCACGCAAGACCAACCAGGGGCCAGGCAATCTTTTGCCATCCCAAGTCATGGCTCCCGGGAAATCTGACAAGATATCGGGCAGGCCGTCCTTGTTCATTTTCCCCAACTCTAACTCGGCCAAATACGGCGCTAACAAGCCAAGTCCGTGGGTTGTGTGCCCTAACAAATCACCTTCAACCAAAATGTCTGCCACAGCTTTTGATTTTTCGATATCCAAACCAATTGCTTGAAGAAGCGACATCGCGAATTTCCTTAAATCCTCTGCTTTGTATTTCAAATCCGTCTCCCATTTGTTAAACGACACCAAGCGCTCAGAAAGCTTGCCCGTGCTGCACATGTTAACGTTTCTCGCCTTCTGAGCAAGGCTGCTCAGAGCAAGAGATAATCATCACAGCTTAGACCGATGGCTCTCAACCTTGATTCAATTTAACCTGATTTAAAAATGAAAAGTAACTCACTTCGCATGGCCGGGATTAACAGTCCCATCATTCCCACCATTGCGGCCTTGGTCAGAAATAATCCAGGCACCATTTCCTTGGGTCAAGGGGTTGTGAATTACACCCCTCCCGCAGAAGCTATTTCTGCGCTGGGAGGCATGATGAGTGACCCCACCCTGCACAAATACTTGGCTGTCTCGGGACACCCTGATCTGATAGAAGCCATTCAAAACAAACTGCGCACCGAAAACCAAGTCGAATTGGGCACCGAGGCCATGCTCATGGTCACAGCCGGCAGCAACATGGCTTTTCTCAACTCAGTCATGGCTGTGGCTGATCCTGGTGATGAATTCATCCTGCCCATGCCCTTTTACTTCAACCAAGAAATGGCCATTCGCATGTGCGGTTGCATTCCAGTGCCGGTGCCTACCAACGCCGATTGGAGCTTGAATGTTGAAGCTTTGGCGGCGGCCATCACCCCTCGGACCCGCGCTATTTTGACAGTCTCGCCCAACAACCCAACGGGTGCGGTCTACAGTGAAGCCTCGTTGCGGGCTGTGAATGCGCTGTGCGCTCAACAGGGTCTTTATCATTTCAGTGATGAGGCCTATGAGTACTTTACCTACGATGGCGTCCAACACTTTTCCCCAGCCAGCATTTCAGGCGCTTCCAAGCACACCTTGTCGTTTTACTCCATGTCTAAAAACTATGGCATGGCCAGCTGGCGTGTGGGTTATGTGGTGTTTCCCTCAGGGCTGTTTGATGCAATGAACAAGGTACAAGACACCAATTTAATTTGTGCCCCCATGCCCTCCCAACTTCTTGCGCTTCAAGCCCTTCAACTGGGACGGCCTTGGGTTGAACCCAAAGTCAAAGCCTTGAGTGAAGTGCGGCAAACCGTTTACAAAGCGCTGGCGGGCTTGGGTGATTTGGTTGAATTCCCGCAAACCCAAGGCGCATTTTATGTGCTCATGAAACTACCAGGCTTGAAAGCGGGCGTTGAGCCCATCGCCTTTAACCAAGCCATGACAGAGAATTTCAAAGTGGCTTCTATTCCTGGCTTTGCGTTTGGTTTAAGCCGAACCCACGAGGCCAATTACCAACGCTTGTCCTATGGTGCTCTCGACGCAGCCAGCGTTGCAGAAGGTGTGCAACGCTATGTGGCGGCAGTGAAAGATTGGTATGGCGTCAGAAATTAGCGCCTTATTGCAAATCACCCTTTAAGGCGTCTGGCACGGGCAGGGGCAAAACGTCGATGCCCTCATCCAAAAGTTCTTGTGTTTCTTCGAAAGATGCTTTGCCGCGAATATTGCGCTCTTCAGATTCACCATAGTGCATCTTGCGCGCTTCTTCTGCAAAGTTCTTCCCAACATCTTCGGTGTTGGCCATGACGTGCTTGACCATCCTCATCCAAGCAGCTTGCATGAGTTGCAAAGATTCTGGGTTGGCACGGGCCACGGGAAGACCCTCTTCAGCATTGCTGACGTTGCCAACAACTTCTGGGGGCGCGGAAGGGTTCAAGGCTGGACTCGAAATGCCTGCAGATTGCGATGGATTGACGCTGTCATCTACATGACGAGGCTCAGAGGCACCCAAGTTCAGTCGAGGGGCTGAGGGCAGTTTTCGAATGTCCGTATTGGCACACAAGGGGCAAGCTACCAAGTCTCTTTCCCGTTGAGATTGGTAGTCTTCCTCAGAGCCAAACCAGCCCTCAAATGAATGCAGACCTGCACACTGAAGGTTCAACACTTTCATGATGCCGGGCCACCTCGGAAATTTGAAATCATCAGAGTCACAAGGCGTTGTCAATCCTGCTTAGTTGGCCAACATCTGGGCCACTGAACGAGCACACAAAGACATCAAGGCACCCGGCACAATGCCCAACACCAGAACCAGCAATCCATTGAGAGACAAGACCACACGCACATCAGCGTCGGCTGTCACCGTTGTGGCCGTGACGGCTTCGTCAAAATACATAAGCTTCACAACGCGCAAGTAGTAGAAAGCGCCAATGAGTGACATGGCCACCGCGAACACTGCCAAGGCAATGTCTGCAGTCTGTCCTGAAGCCACAAGGGCCTGCAACACAGACAGCTTGGCGTAGAAGCCGACCATGGGTGGAATGCCTGCCAAAGAAAACATACAAATGGCCATGACACCTGCATAAAGTGGACTGCGATTGTTGAGTCCCGCCAAGTCGGTGATCTCCTCGCCTTCAAAGCCTTGACGGGCCAGAAGCAGAATGACACCAAAAGAAGCCAAGGTCGTGAGCACGTAAGCGACCACATAGAACATGGCTGAGCTGTAGGCGTTGGCACCCATGGCCGCATTGCCGCTGACCACGCCTGACATCAAACCTATCAATACAAAACCCATCTGCGCAATGGTGGAGTAAGCCAACATGCGCTTGATGTTGGTCTGTGCAATGGCTGCCAAGTTACCCACCAGCAAAGATGCAATGGCCAACAGGGCCAGCATTTGCTGCCAATCAATGGCCATGGGCAACAAGCCTTCCACCAACAAACGAATGGTGATGGCGAAGGCGGCCAACTTCGGGGCACCAGCGATCATGAGCGTGACTGCGGTAGGTGCGCCTTGATAAACGTCAGGCACCCACATGTGGAATGGCACCACGCCGAGTTTGAAGGCCAAACCAGCCACCACAAACACCAATCCAAATACCAACACCTGATGCTTGACTTGACCGCTTGCAATGACCTTGAACACAGTCGCCAAGTCCAAGGACCCTGTGGCCCCATAGAGCATGGACATGCCATACAACAAGAAGCCAGAAGCCATGGCTCCCAGCACAAAGTACTTCATAGCCGCTTCTGTCGCTTGGGTGTTGTCACGACGCAAGGCCACCAAGGCGTAGCTCGACAGGGTCAATAATTCAAGGCCCAAATACAGAACCAAGAAGTTTTGACTGGAGATCATGACGCTCATACCGAGCAAAGCAAACACAGAGAGAATGAAAATTTCGCCGCCCCGCAGCATGTCACGATCGGCGGCATAAGGACGTCCATAGACCAACGTCACCATGACGGCGATGGTTGAAAAGCACTTGAGCCAATGTCCCATCGGGTCGGATACCACCAAACGACCGAAGCCGTAAAGAGTGTGGCCGGCATCAGCGTAGAAAGCGTGCAGCAGCGCCACGCTGCCCAATGAGGCCAATGTCAGAACATAGGTCAGCGTGCGTTTAGGGCTTGTGACAAACAGGTCCACCAGGGCAATCACGCAGGCCATGACCAGCAATGCGATTTCCGGGTAGACCGTCGTCCAACTGCTTGCGTCAATCATGTCAATTCTCTCTATCTTAAAGTTTCAGCTGACCATCGGCCATCATGGCAATTTGGAAGCAGCCACGTGCTCCAACAAATTGGCCACAGAGACTTCCATCACGTCGGTGAAAGGCTTGGGATACAACCCCATGTAAAGCACCGCAATGGCCAACAAGGCCATGACCGTGAATTCACGCGCATTGATGTCTGTGAGTTCTTTCACATCGTTGTTGGCTACAGGGCCCAAGTAAACGCGCTTGAACATCCAAAGGGTATAGGCTGCGCCAAAGATCAAGGCAGAGGCCGCCAGCAGACCCACCACAAAATCAAACTTCACAGCACCCAAAATAACCATCCACTCGCCCAC
>CANJOS010000046.1 GCA_947476015.1 Comamonadaceae bacterium
AGCAAACCGTGCACCGTCAATTGGGCGCCAAGGGACAAAGGAACACTTTGATGGGCCCAAGCTTGGCCTGCAGTTCCCATCAGTGTCAATATCAGAGCTAAAAACATAGCATTCCACAAACAAGCTGTTGATTGCCGGATATTATTTCACTTTGGGAATGATGCTTTTCTGTGGTGGCATTAAAAAGTCAAAATCAGCACCCTTGTCGGCCTGTAAGACACTTTCTAAGAATAATTTCTGATAGCCCCGTTCGGCCGTGGGCGTTTGCACGGGTTTAGCTTCACGACGGCGATTTAATTCTGCGTCGGAAACCAAGAGGCTCAACTCTCGGTTGAGCACACTCAAGCGAATTCGATCACCGTTCTGCACATAGGCCAACGGCCCGCCCATCGCAGACTCTGGTGTGACGTGCAACACAATGGTGCCAAAAGCAGTGCCACTCATGCGGCCATCTGAAATTCGAACAATGTCTTTGCAGCCTGCCTTCGCCAGTTTTTTTGGAATGGGCATATAACCGGCTTCCGGCATGGCTGCCCCTTTGGGTCCAATGTGCTTTAAAACCAAGATATCGTTGACGGTGACATCCAAATCATCGGAGTCAATTCGAAGGGCCATGTCCTGCAAATTTTCAAACACCACCGCTCGGCCTTCGTGTTCCATGAGCGTGGCACTGGCTGCTGATTGTTTGATGATGGCACCGCCTGGTGCCAAATTACCTTTCAAGACGGCCACACCACCCTGTGGATAAATAGGGTTGCTGAAGGTCTTCACCACCTCTTGCTTAAAACCAGCCCCCGCCGCTTCAATCCATTCCCCCATGGTTTGACCGGTAATGGTCAGTGCATCTAAGTGCAACAGGGGTTTAAGTTCACGCAGCAGGGTGGCCATACCGCCGGCATGGTGAAAATCCTCCATGTAATGCTGCCCCGATGGCTTGAGATCAAGCAAAACGGGGGTGTCGCGTCCCATGCGGTCGAGTGCCTGCAAATCCATTTCAAAACCCATGCGGCCCGCGATGGCCGTCAGGTGAATGATGGCATTGGTCGAGCCGCCAATTGCCAACAAAACACGCATTGCGTTTTCAAATGCTTTTTCGGTCAGTATTTTGTCAATGGTCAAACCTTTTTTGGCAATCTCCACAGCGATTCGGCCACTCTCTTCGGCAATTCGAATTCTGTCGGCTGTGACAGCCGGTGGCGATGCCCCGCCTGGGACGGTCATGCCCAAGGCCTCGGCAATGCAGGCCATGGTGCTTGCTGTTCCCATGACGGAGCAAGTACCTACGCTTGCAACGAGTTGGGTGTTGACCTCTTGAACTTCAGCTTCACTGATTTCTTCCGCTCGAAATTGACCCCAATAGCGCCGGCAATCGGTACAAGCACCGACACGTTCACTGCGGAACGAGCCCGTGAGCATGGCGCCCGTGATCAATTGAACAGTGGGCAATCCGGCGGAAGCGGCCCCCATCAATTGGGCCGGTACCGTTTTGTCGCAGCCCCCAATCAAGACCACGGCATCCATGGGCTGTGCTCGCAGCAACTCCTCTGTGTCCATGGACATCAAGTTGCGCAAGAACATGCTGTTGGGTTTCGTAAAGCTTTCGTGAATTGACATGGTGGGGAAATCCATGGGCAATCCACCCGCGAGCATCACACCGCGCTTGACCGCCTCAACGAGTTGCGGGGCATTGCCATGACATGGGTTGTAAGCGCTGCCCGTATTGGCAATGCCAATCACCGGCCGATCGAGCGCACTGTCGCTGTAGCCTGCGCCTTTGATAAAGGCCTTGCGTAAAAACAATGAAAACCCAGTGTCTCCGTATTGGGTCAAGCCCTTTGACATACCTTCCGTCTTGGGTTCCTGCTTGTTTGCCATTGAATCAACTTCCTTCAAGAGATTTTAGATTTTTTTGTCTCAACCATTGGGTCAGTATCACCAAGGCCAGTCCTGCAAAACCAGCCAGATCCCCCAGCGTCGATGGGTAGGTCAGTGCAACGCCCGAGCCAACCAGCACCCACCTTTCAACAAAATTTGTTTTGAGAATAAACCAGTTTTGCAAGCCGCCTGCCAAGGCCACAATGCCCGCAGATGCTGTGAACACAATCCAAGCAATGTCGGGCCAATTGGCCATGGCCAAATTCTTGACGTTGCCCATTAAAAGGAGGGCTACCCCCGCTGGATCGAGCACAAAGATAAAGGGCACCAAAATGGCAGGGGCCACATATTTCCAACTTTGAAATGTGGTTTTGTAGGGATCGCCTTTGCAAATTGCTGCGGCCGCAAAAGGTGACAAGGCGGTGGGCGGCGAAACCTCTGACAGCACAGCGTAGTAGAAAATAAACATATGCGCTGCATAGTCTGGCACGCCCAATTTGATCATGGCGGGTGCAGCAATCACGGCGCAAATGATGTAGGAGGCAGTCACAGGAACCGCCAAGCCCACAATCCAAACCACCAAGCCTGTGAACAAGGCCGTTAAGAAAAGAGAACCATCTGCATAGTCAAGCACGATGGCGCTGAACTTCAAACCCAGCCCTGTTAATACAACCACTCCCACGATGAGTCCGGCGCCAGCGCATGTGGCTGCAATGGACAGCACCTGCGTGAAACCACCTGACAAAGCTTGCGTGAATTTAGAACTGTAAAGACTTTTCCAAAAAGGGGTCTTGCCTTGAAAAGCCTCATATGGAACCATGGCGGCGTCAGAACGCAAGAAACTGGTAAACAGAGAAGCTACGGTGGCCCAGAACACTGACATGCTGGGCGAGAACCCCATGAGCATGAAGACCACGATGGAGATCAGTGAGAAGAAATGGAACCAGTACTTTTTAGTCAAGGACCATGCGCTTTCAATGCTCTCTATTCTTTGCTCACTCATGTTGTATTTGCGTGCGTCGATGGTGACCATCACGTAGAGACCCAAATAAAACAAGAACGTAGGCACGGTTGCCATGAGCAACACGTCAAGGTAGGAGATTTTCAAAAACTCAGCAATTAAAAAGGCGGCCGCACCCAGCACGGGTGGCGAAATAATGGCGCCCAATCCACCCGCTGCCAACAAGCCGCCCGCAGCATTTTTCTCATAGCCCGCTTTGGCCAGCATGTTGTGCGCGACGGCACCCACCGTGACGGTTGTGGCCACGCCTGAGCCCGAAGGCCCGCCTAATAAAAAGGAAGACAAGACAACCGTCTTTCCAACATTGGAGGTTTTGCCGCCCATGATGGAGAAAGAGAAATCAATGAAAAATTTGCCTGCGCCACTGAATTGAAGAAATGCACCAAAGATCGTGAACAAAATAATCAGCGTGGAAGAAACATCGACGGCGGTTCCAAAAATACCCTCGAGGGTCATGTACATGAAACCCACCAAACGCGACAGTTCATACCCTTTGTGGGTCCAAGGCGCTGGCAAATAGTTGCCAAACAAGGCATACAGCAAGAACGACACTGTGACTGTCAATAACACCCAGCCATTGGTTCGGCGCAGCGCTTCCAAAATAAGCAAGATCAGAATACCGCCAAAAACAATGTCCATGGTGAGTGGAAAAGTATTGCGGTCGGCAAAATCATCTCCCCCCATCACCGCATAGGCCAATGTGGACACCGCCAACAGGGCAAACGCCAGGTCCCAGACCATCAGTCTGTTTTTGAAACGTGCGGCAATGGGAAAAGTTAAGAAAATGAAGACCAACACCATGGTGACGTGGGTGGTCCGCAATATCTGAGCGGGGACGATGGCGTAGGCGGCATACAAATGAAACAAAGACATGCAGACCGCCACAATGGTGAGGGCAATGCCTAAAAAGCCTTTGTATTGATTGGCGTCGCCTTCTTCTTCCTTGATCAGTTCCTCGACGCGCTGACGAGTTTCGGCGTCGAGGGTGTCAGTGACCTGATCAGTCAAGCTTCCCACCTTTTTCTTTGATGTACTTTTCTGCACCTGGGTGGAAAGGCACAGAGGTGGCGGCATTTTTCTGCGACGCTATTTTCACATTGGCATACTCTTGATGGACTGCAATCAAATCTTTTTGATGGTCAAAAATAGTTTTCACAATTTTGTAAGCCTGATCATCAGACATGTTGCCGTTGGCAATCAGAATATTGGCAACAGAGGCCATTTTGTTGTCTGAATTCATGCCGGAATAAGTTGTTTGCGGTATGACATCAGCGTAATACAAGTTGCCCCATTTCTTGTTCATCGCTGACACAGCATCGGCATGGTCAATCATGCGGATTTTGATACCGGGTGTGCTGGCCAAATCAGTGACGGCTGCAGTGGGAAGTCCCCCCACCCAGAAGAACGCATCAATCTTCTTATCCTTTAAAGCATTGGCTGATTCGGCAACGCTCAAGCGCTCACGCGTGACATCTTTCATAGGGTCAAGGCCTGCGCCTTCCATCAGTCTGAAGGCCATGACCTCGGTGGCGCTGCCAGGACTGCCTGCAGAAATACGACGGCCTTTTAAATCAGCCATGGATTTAATGCCTGTGGCTTCAGTGGTTACCACATGCATGCGGTTGGGGTATAGAACCAGCAAGGTTTTGACATCTACTTTGCGGCCTTTGAATTTTTCCTGACCCTTGGCAGCATCCAAAGCGGCATCCACCATGGAAAAGGCCACATAGGGTTTGCCACTGCCAATTAAGTTGAGGTTGTCGACGGAGCCGCCCGTCACCTCTGCGGTGGCCTGCATGCCAGAGACGTGCTTAGACAGCACATTGGCCAAGCCACCTCCCATGGGGTAATAAACACCGCCTGTGCCCCCAGTGGCAATGGAAATATTTTGAGCCATCAAACTGCTGCTCGCCAGCAAGGCCAGAGAGGAAAAAAAGTGTACGAGTTTCATGAGGGTGTCCTTGAATATGGAGGGAGATCCTCCCTTAGCATCTTCCTTGATGGCGTGATTTTCAAGAGGGGTAGACCCTAATTTCCTTGGGATGGCTTTGGGTTAGCCTAGTCTAAACTGTGACCCACCCATTGAAAAAGTGAAGGGAGCCCCACTTGAACACCCCGAATACACATACCGCCCCCGACAAAGTTGCCAGCCATGCCATGCGGGGCGTGCTTTCGCCAGTCCTCACCCCTTTCCATGCCGACCTGTCGGTGCACAAGGAACTCCTGGCCGCCCAATGTCATTGGCTTTTGAAATGCAACGTTGGCTTGGCGGTGTTTGGCACGAACTCTGAAGGCAATTCATTGTCTGTGGGTGAGCGGTCTGATCTGGTTCAGTACTTGGTGGCCCAAGGGATAGCCCCACGACGCATGATGCCTGGCACAGGGGGCTGCGCATTGCCGGATGTGGTGAGCCTCACAAAAGCGTGTTTAAGCGCTGGCGTTCAGGATGTCTTGGTGTTGCCGCCGTTCTATTACAAAGGTGTCAGCGACGAAGGTTTGTTCTCTTTTTTCAGCGAAGTGATTGAGCGAGTAGGGGACAGTAACTTGCGTGTTTATCTTTATCACATTCCACCCGTGTCCCAAATTGGTTTCTCAATGGGCTTGATAGAGAAATTGCTCAATCGATACGGTTCAGTCATTGCTGGCGCCAAAGACAGTGGCGGTCAGTGGTCAAATACCGCCGCCATGATTGAACGTTTTTCGCATCGTGGTTTTTCAGTTTTTGCCGGCAGTGAGAATTTCTTGATGCAAACCATGCGCGCTGGTGGCGTGGGTTGCATCAGCGCCACCGCCAATGTCAATCCCGCAGCCATCTCTTCGCTTTGCAGCAACTGGATGGCGCCCGATGCAGACGCACAGCAACAGCGGCTTGACGTGGTACGCGCCCTCTTTGCGGCCTTCCCCATGATCCCTGCAATGAAGTCAGCGGTGGCTCAAGTGACCGGCGAAAGCGATTGGAAACGAGTCCGCCCCCCCTTGATTTCACTAGATCATACGCAGGAATTGGCATTGCAGAGTTCAATGAAAGAGGCTGGCTTTGAAATGAAAATTGATTTCGTTTGAGGCAACAACACAATGGCTTGATGTGTTGCAACAGTTTCAAGCATCCACTTGAACCTTGGCTTCTTTCACAACCTTGGCCCACTTTTGCGTTTCATTTCGAATGAAGTCGACAAAGCGCTCTGGCGACCCGCCACCATCTTCTGCACCGTATTGTTCAAATTTTTCAATCACATCGGGCATGGCCATGACTTTGTTCATGTCCTCATTGATGCGTTTTACAAAAGAGGGATTCATGCGGCCTGGCCCCACCAAGCCGTACCATGTGGTAGCGTCAAAACCCGAAAATCCTTGCTCGTCCATGGTGGGCACATTGGGGTGTCCTTTGGCACGTTTGGTTCGAGTCTGCGCCAGCGCAATGGCTTTGCCACTTTTCACATGCGGTGTGGCAGAGGTCATGGTTTCAAAACAATATTGAACTTGGCCGCCAATCAAGTCTGTAAGGGCAGGGCCTGATCCTTTGTAAGGCACATGCAGGGCATCAATGCCCGCCCTCAGCTTGAACATCTCCAATGCCAAGTGCTGCGCCGAGCCACCGCCTGCTGAGGCAAAGCTAATGCGGCCTGGGTTTTGTTTGCACAAGGCCACCAAATCTTTCACATTTTTAGCGGGCTGCGATTCATTGCAAATCAGCAAATTGGGGGTGACGCCCACCAAGCCAATCGGCGAAAAGTCGCGCTCCACGTTGTAGGCCAGCTTGGGTTGCAAACTAACTGCCAAAGCATGGCTGTTGATGTGCGCCATGAGCAAGGTGTTGCCATCAGCGGGCTGCTTGGCCACATAGTCCGCAGCAATGACGCCAGCTGCACCCGCCTTGTTGTCAATCACGATGGTGATGTTCCACATGGCTTGAAGTTTTTGGGCCAACACGCGGGCCAACGCATCGGTACCGCCTCCTGGTGGAAATCCCACCACAATTCGAATGGGGCCCGTCGGCAAAGTTTGGGCCTTGATCATGGGCGCGGCCATCAAAGTTGCAGATGCGGCCGTGGCTTGGAGGAGGGTTCTGCGTTTCATGAGGGTGTCCTTCAATGTTGAATGAGGGCTGGAACAGGGTTGGCTGAAAAATAGTCCATGGCGGCTTGAACGCCCGAGCCCTTGAGCTGAACGCCACTCAACTTCAAGCCCATTTCGCAAGCTGAAAGGGCGGCAATCAAGGTCAGGTCATTGCAATCGCCCAAGTGTCCAATGCGGAACATCTTGCCTTTGACTTTGCCCAGGCCGGTTCCCAACGAACAATCAAATCGTTCGTAAATGAGTTTTCGAACAGCGTCAGCATCAATGCCTTCGGGCGTCATCACACCGGTCAAAATAGGCGAGTACAAGGCCGGGTCGGCACACTGAATGGGCAAGCCCCATGCTTTGACGCCTGCACGAACCCCTTCACCCCAACGCACATGGCGTTTGAAAACCACCTCCAAACCCTGTCCCAAAATCATGTCGCACGCTTCGCTCAAGCCGTACATCAAATTTGTATTGGGTGTGTAGGGGTAATAGCCTGATTTGTTGATCTCCAACATCTCATCCCATGCCCAAAAAGATTTGGGCAAGCTAGATTTTTTGCTGGCCTCAATGGCCTTCGGTGAAATGGCGTTGAAACTGATACCCGGCGGCAACATCAAGCCCTTTTGAGATCCACTGACAGTGACATCAACGCCCCACTCATCATGCCTGTAATCGGCAGAAGCCAAACCTGAGATGGTGTCAACCATGAGGAGCGCGGGATGTTTGGCCTTGTCTATTGCGCGGCGCACTGCCGCAATATCACTTGTCACGCCGGTAGAAGTTTCGTTGTGCACCACACACACCGCCTTGATGCTGTGAGATGAGTCCTGCTTCAAGCGCTCTTCAATTTTGTGTGCGTCAACACCTTGGCGCCAACCCTCTGCGCCAGGCAGTCCCAACAACTCAGCCTTAATCCCCAAGCGGGATGCCAACTTAAACCACAAGGACGCAAAGTGGCCCGTCTCGTACATCAACACATGATCCCCTGAACTCAAGGTATTGACCAAGGCGGCTTCCCATGCACCGGTGCCCGATGCCGGATAAATCATGACGGGGTGCTGTGTCTTGAAAATGGCTTTCATGTTGGCCATCAATTTCAAACCCAAAACTCCAAATTCAGGACCCCTGTGGTCAATGGTGGGCAGGCTCATGGCCCGCAAAATTCGATCTGGAACCGGTGAAGGCCCCGGTATTTGCAGGAAGTGGCGTCCCGTTGGATGGAAATCAAGCTGAAGCATTTAGAACGTTCCTAAGAATTAATTTGCATTTGACGACAGAATAGCGGGAATTCAGTTCTCCCTGATGTGGAAAAACCCCTAGCTTTCGTTAAATCAGTCCTCTATGAACACAACTACAACCATGGCTGCAGCACCTGCCAAAGACTCAGCGCTCAAAGCATACGAGCAAGTTGCCGCTGCCAGCAACGAGGTGGCCGGCCTATTGGCCAAGCGTTTGAAAACTGAAACGCAGGGTGACGTCCTCTTTTCACCTGCTGACAGGGGCCGTTACGCCACGGACGCCTCAATTTATCAAGTCACGCCACTGGGTGTTTTTGTACCCCGACACCCCGAGGAAGTGGCCACCGCCATGGCCATTTGCCGTGAATTGAAGGTTCCCATTGTTCCAAGAGGCGGTGGCACCAGCCAATGTGGTCAAACCACCGGTGTGGGTTTGGTCATTGACCACAGCAAATATGTCAGAAATGTCCTTAACCTAGACATCAAAGCTGGCACGGTAGAGGTGCAACCGGGTATGGTTCTAGACAGTCTGAATGCTTCGCTCAAAAAACAGGGCGTGTGGTTTCCCGTCGATGTTTCAACCAGTGCGCAAGCCACCTTGGGCGGCATGGCAGGTAACAACTCGTGTGGCAGCAGATCTATTGCCTACGGCAACATGGTGCACAACGTATTGGGCGCCAAAGCTTGGCTCAGCAGCGGTGAGTTACTTGATTTTTCAAATTTTGAAAACAGCTCTGGGCGTGCCAAGCAAATTGGCGAGTTTGTTAAGCAACTGGCTGCGCACCATCACGCAGAAATTCAAACCAATTGGCCCAAAGTTTTAAGGCGAGTAGCTGGCTACAACCTGGATATTTTTGACAACCAAAATGTGCGGCCCTACACCCAAGACGGCAAGGTGAATTTGTCGCATTTGTTGGTGGGCAGTGAAGGCACGTTGGCCATGACCCAATCGCTCACCTTGAAGCTCAGTGAGCTTCCCACTTCGAAGGTGCTGGGGGTGGTGAACTTCAACAGCTTTTTCAAAGCCATGGATTCTGCGCAACACATTGTGAAGCTGGGCAACGGATCTCTGACTGCTGTTGAGCTGGTCGATCGAACCATGATTGACTTGTCTTTGAAAATCCCCGCTTTTGCATCGACCATTCGCACAGCCCTCATTGGCGAACCTTCAGCCATTTTATTGGTTGAATTTGCAGGCTCAGACAAAGAAAAGCTCAAGCGTGAATTGAAACAATTGGTAGCGCTTATGGGGGACATGGGCTTGCCCAACAGCGTGGTGGAAATGATCGATGAAGCACCGCAGAAAAATCTGTGGGAAGTTCGCAAAGCAGGCCTGAATATCATGATGAGTTTAAAGGGCGATGGCAAACCTGTTAGCTTCATTGAAGACTGTGCTGTGCCCTTAGAGCACTTAGCAGAGTACACCGATGCATTGACGCAAGTCTTTCAAAAACACGGTACCAAAGGCACTTGGTATGCACATGCCTCGGTTGGCACATTGCATGTAAGACCTATTTTGGACATGCGCCGTGATGGCTCGCACAAAATGCGCGCGATTGCCGAAGAAGCCAGCGCACTCGTCAGAAAATTCAAAGGCGCCTACAGTGGTGAACACGGCGACGGCCTGTGCCGAGGAGAATGGATTGAGTGGCAGTTTGGTCCCGCCCTCCAACAAGCATTTTCACAAATCAAACAGCACCTTGATCCCTTGAATTTGCTCAGTCCCAACCGCATGGTGAACCCACCCAAAATGGACGACACATCGCTCATGCGCTTTGGTAACAATTACAAAATCATTCCCATTCAAACAGCGCTAGATTGGAGCGCATGGAATGTTCACAACGACGCCGCCACAGAACAAGCAAGCCCGCCTGGAACAGGTCAAGATCCAGCACAAGGTTTGGCCAAAGCGGTTGAAATGTGCAACAACAATGGTGCTTGCAGAAAATTTGATGCAGGCACCATGTGCCCCAGTTTCAGGGTCACGCGCGATGAAGTTCATGCGACACGCGGCAGGGCCAATACACTCCGATTGGCATTGAGTGGCCAATTGCAAGGTGGCCTAGAAAGCCCAGAAGTAAAGGAAGCTTTGGACCTTTGTGTCGGTTGCAAGGGTTGCAAACGCGATTGTCCTACCGGCGTTGACATGGCACGTATGAAAATTGAAGTGCAACATCATTACAACCAAAGGCACGGTTTGCCATTGAAGGACAGACTGATATCCAACTTGCCACGGTATGCACACATTGCATCGCAATGGCCATTTCTCATGAACTTGCGCAACCAGTCGCCATTGTTGGCCCGCTTGGCAGAGTCTTTGACTGGCCTGTCAGCAGAGCGCTCTTGGCCAGAATGGAAAAAGGACCATTTTTTCAACAGTCGCCGTGTCGGTGTTTCGGCGGCAGAAGTGTTGGTGGCCAGCAAGCCGGTGGTTTTATTTGTCGACACTTTCAATGGCTATTTTGAATCTGAAAATGCCTGGGCCGCCTGCGAAGTCTTGGCGGCGGCGGGTTATCAAGTCCATATTGCGAGTCGCACGCAGCAGGATACGCCAGGCCAGCACCTTTGCTGCGGTCGAACCTACTTGGCCAGCGGCCAAGTGAGCAAAGCCAAAGAACATGCAAAAGCATTGCTGGAAGCGTTGCTTCCGTTCGCGCAAAAAGGCATCGCCATTGTGGGTCTAGAGCCATCGTGTCTTTTGACACTGCGAGATGAATCCCTGGTCATGGGCCTGGGTGAGATGGCCGAGACAGTGGCAGCACATGCTGTTTTGTTTGAGGAATTTTTAGCGGCAGAAAACAAAGTGGGCCAACTTGCTTCGCTCAAGGCCAAATTGTCGAGCGCTAAAAAACCGTTTTTGCTGCACGGGCACTGCCACCAGAAAGCCTTTGGCTTGATGCCATCTGTGATGCAAGTGATTCAACTCATTCCAGAGGCAAAGGTGGACCTGATTGAGAGCAGTTGCTGCGGTATGGCGGGCTCTTTTGGCTATGAAGCGTCACATTTGCATGTTTCCAAACAAATGGCAGAAGCCAACTTATTGCCCAGTATTCGAAACCAATTAGAAGCTTGTGTGGTGGCCGACGGCACCAGTTGTCGCCATCAAATCAAGGATGGCAGCGATAGAAATGCCATTCATGTGGCTTTGTTACTGGCTAAACATTTACAAAAATGATACCTAAAAATCAAATAAGACAGATAATGCTCAGGAATTGTAGGTGCTCAAAATCAGTGATTGATTCATAACCCGAGATTCCGATATGACCCGAATTGAAGAGCTCGTATTGCAGCGAAAAGCAATTGATGCAGAAATTGAAGCTGAGTACAAAAAGGAGCGTGAAGCTGCAGCCAGGGGCGAGGCTGATGCGCAATTCAATTTAGGCATGATTTACTACAAAGGGCAAGGTGCACCTCAAAATTATGCAGAGGCATTTAGCGCATTCAAATTGGCTTCAGAGCAAGGTAAAACAGAAGCGCAGTTTTATCTTGGCTTGATGTATGAGCAGGGACAAGGCACCAATCAGGATTATGCAGAAGCCGCTCACTGGCTCGAATTATCTGCCAACGAAGGTAATCCAGACGCGCTGAACAGGCTAGGCGCAATGCTTGAAAATGGATGGGGACTCAAGCAAGACTATCAAGCTGCAATGAGATGCTACAAGTTATCAGCTGAAAAGAAAAATCCTTCAGCCCACTTTAACATTGGGTCAATGTACGAACAACACCACGGCGTAGAGCAAGACGATATAGAAGCCATTCGCTGGTACAAATTGGCAGCAGATCTGGGTCATGAAGAAGCCCATTACAGAATTGGTTTTCTGTATCTAACTGGTCACAGTGTGAAGCAAGACTTTAAAGAAGCCAAGCACTGGTTCGAGTTGCTTGCCCATAAAGGGCACATCAATTCACAAATCAGGCTAGGAGAAATATACGACAAAGGCCTAGGCGAAGTCCAAAATTATGCTGAGGCCATCAAATGGTTCAAATTGGCAGCAACTCATGGCAGTGCAGAAGCCCAAGCGAAAATGGGTTTCATTCATGGAAACGCTCATGGCGTCGCGCTTAATTTTCACGAATCGCTGCGCTGGTACCTCATGGCAGCTGAGCAAGAATTTCCAGGAGCGTTGTCGAATTTAGGCTTTATGTTCGACCACGGACAAGGCGTCCCAGCAGATTCACAAAAGGCCCTGATGTACTACAGCAAGGCCGCAAAGAAAGGGGATGAAAACGCCAGGAAAAATCGCGACATCATTGAAGCTCGAATTGCCAAACAACAATCAAATCATCACTAAAGAGTCTAAATTTCGCGCTACAAATTTTGCGTCAATGCTTCATTCCACACAGCTTTGGCTATTTTCCGTTTGCTTATGAAATTCAAAATGTCCGAAAAGTCGCTCTTTGCCACTTTGTTGCGTGCGCCTTGGTGGGTGAGCTTTCTGGTAATGCTGAGTGTGGCATTGGTAGCAGGCGCTTTATTGCCCGATGCCTACAAAATGGCAGGCGCCTTGGGTGGATTCCCTTTTCTGGTGATTGGTGTCATAGCGGCATGGCAGCAAAGAAACGCATTGTCGTCTGAGCGCATCAGCGAACTGACGGATCAAGCGCGCAGCTTGGGGTGGGCTGAATTTTCCAGCCTGCTCGAACAAGGTTTTCGTCACCAAGGCTTTGCGGTGAGTCGTCTCAAAAACGATTCTGCAGATTTTAAGTTAGAAAAAAATGGCCGCATCACCCTGGTCAGTGCAAAACGCTGGAAAGCTGCATCCGTGGGTGGCGACAACGTGCGAGATTTACTTCATGCGCTCGAAAGCCATGAAGCATCGTCCTGTTCGCTTCTCAACCTAGGCCAATTCAGCCAAGCTGCGCTGGACATGGCGGGTCAAAACCCTGTCCATTTGATGGGTCCGAATCACATTGCGCAACTTCTAAACGATGGGATGAAAACTCAAAAAAACTAAAGCCTTGAACAAAGAATGTCAATGTTTTGTAAAGCTGACCCCCTTATTTTTCAGTGCCCATGCGCAAAAGCTCATCGATCAGAAAATGAGTTTTCAAGGCGTCCTCCCCGTTCACACGCGGAGGCCTTTGCTGAACAATCGAGTTCATGAATTCGATCAGCACTTCACGGTGCGGTCCATGTGAAAAATCCATGATGTTGGCGCCGCTGCCAGTCCCGCCTTCGCTGGTCACTGTCAGGGACTCTCCCTCCAAAAAATGCACCTCAAGGTTGGCACCGCTCAAATGGGCGCTTCCGCGGGTGCCGATGATGTCGATTGTCTCAGGCAATCCTGGGTACATGGCCGTGGTGGCCATCAAGTCACCTGGCGCCCCATTGCCTAAAACCAGAAGTGCGCAAACATGGTCTTCGGTTTCCATTTGGTGGAGTCGTGTTTGACGCACCACCGCTGCTTTGACCGACTGCACGCCCACCAAGGCCCTGAACAAGTCCAGTGTGTGAATCGCTTGGGTCAGCAAAACGCCACCACCATCCCGTGCCAAAGTGCCACGACCTGGCTGCTTGTAATAAGCTTGGGAGCGCCACCAAGGCACACGCACTGAGGCCGCTTGGACTTCACCCAATGCCCCGTCATCCATCAGTTTTTGCAGCGCGATGGCAGCGTCCCGAAAACGGTGTTGCAAAACCACACCCAAATTCAACTTGGCATTTTGAGCAGCTTCAACCAATTGGGTCGACCTGCCTAGGTTCAGTTCTAGAGGCTTTTCGAGCAAAACATGTTTACCCGCGGCAAAGCAAGCTTTGCAAATGTCGAGATGCGTGGAAGGGGGCGTGGCCACAATGACGGCCTGGACCTTAGGGTCTTCCAGAGCAGGTTGGAGCGTACTCAAAAGTTGCACGGGGCCGTTATAAGGTTTGATTCGATCCGAATGGGGGTGCCGAGTGATCGCATAACGCAGGTCGATACGATCCGTTAGATCTTGCAAGCTGCGCAGATGTGGCAGGGAGGCAGAGCCCAGGCCCACCAAGGCCATGCCCATGCGGTTGGCCATCAGCGATCCTTACCGATTTTGATTTGGTTGATTTGTGCTTGCGCCTTGACCAATGAAGGCACAAGTTCTTGACCATAGCCCAAGGCGCACGCCGTGACCAGACTTTGGTGCACGCTCGTTCCCATCAATGAGGGAGCTTTGACGTTTTCTGTCAAGTGAACGTAATAACGAAGATCTTTTGACGCGTTGTTCAGCTCAAATTTCAGGCCGGTGTAATCACCCTCTAGGGTCTTCGCCATCGCCTGAAACAATCCGGAGTTGACGGCCCCAGCAGACACCACACGCACCAGTTGCGACACATCGATACCGGCCTTGGTACCCACCGCAAAAGCTTCAGCAGCAGCGGTGGTGATGGCTTGTCCCAGAAAGTTGTTCAATAACTTGATGACATGAGCAGCACCTATTTCTCCCACATGAAAAACATTTTCACAATAGGCCTTGAATACGGGCTCGAGTTGGGTAAAGACATCTGGCGCAGCGCCCACCATGGTATTGAGCATGCCCGCTTCAGCCTCAACGGGCGAACGTGCCAGTGGCGCGTCGACCAAAGTCATGCCTAACTCTTTGCAGCGACCCGCCAGCCGACGGGTTGATTCCGGCTCACTGGTTGAGGCATCCACAACGATCAGACCTTTTCGAGCTTGGCTTAACAAACCATGCTTGCCTTCCAGTGCAGATTCAACCTGCGGGGTGCCAGTCACACAAATGATGACGGCATCACAAGCGGTCAGATCTGCATGGTGTTCAACAAGTTTGGCCCCCGCGTCGAGAAGATCCTGCAATGGCCCCCGTCGGTGATGGACCGTCAATGAGACCGCAAAACCTTTGGCCAACAGATTTTTGGCCATGCCGTGGCCCATCAAACCTGAGGCGCCGATAAAACCAATGTGATTCATGTAATTCTCCCTGAGGGTAATTCAATCAAAAGTGCTCTCTCAACTTATCATTTTCTCAGAATTCAGCATAAGTGCCTTAGAACACTCTGGAGACACCATGCTTTCAAGTCATGGTTAACCCCCAGAGATCTCCTTGACGTTTGACCTAAAGTTAAACTTCAACAACACAGGAAAGTTGTTGCCCCTAAAAATCATGGAGACATACAAATGAATGTTTTAAAGCCCTTTATTGGTTTGGTTCTTTCTTCGGTTTTGGCTTTGGGTGCACATGCACAACAAGCAGTGATCACATTGCATGGGGCATCGCAGTTTGGCGATGACCATGCCTTCACCAAGACCATGGTGCGTTTTGAAGAATTGGTCAAAAAATACTACGGAAAGCCCATCAACTTTGTATTGCATAAAAACAGCGAATTAGGGCTTGAGAAAGACTACTTTGCTTACATGAACCAAGGCAAGGCGGTGGACTATGCCATTGTTTCGCCCGCCCACATGTCAACCTTTTCCAAAGCTGCGCCTTTCATCGATGCGCCATTTCTATTCAGTGATTTGAACCACTGGAACAAGGTGCTCGATCAAGACATTCTCAAACCCATTGCCGACGAGGTTGAGCAAAAAGCAGAAGTCCGCCTGATTGGCTATGCCGGTGGTGGTGTGCGAAATATTTTCTCCAACAAAGCAGCTGGCAACATGGCAGAGCTTAAAAACCTGAAAGTTCGTGTGCAAGGTGCTCCCATTTGGAGTCGAACCTTCAGCGCTGTGGGCATGTCACCCACAGTGATTGCATACAACGAGGTCTATAACGCCATTCAAAACGGCGTGATCAATGCAGGTGAAAATGAAGCTGCCGGTGTGGAAGCAATGAAGTTTTACGAAGTGGCGCCCAGTATCTTGATGACCCGCCATGCCATCACCATTCGACCCTTGTGCTTCTCGGTTAAGACCATGAAGAAACTGCCTGCAGATTTACAAGAGGCCATCGTGAAGGCAGGCAAGGAAGCAGGTGCCTATGGCCGTCAAGTGGAGTCGTCTGAAGACCAAGCCAAACTCGACAAGTACGCCAAAGAAGGCAAACTCAAGCAGGTGCCTTTTGCCCAACGTGCTGAAATGCAAAAGTTGGTCGATCCCGTGATGGCGGCCTATGCCAAAGAGGTTGGCGCTGATGCTATTTTTGCCAAAATCAACAGCATGAAATAAATCGATTCACTCTCGTCTACGGGCTGCCTGGAGCAGCCCGTCTCTCTTCGGATTTTGGGAAATGCAATGCAAAAGATTCTTGCTTTGATCGATCGGGTGCTTCATTTTTTGCTGATCACGACGGTGCTGCTGTTGATCGTTCCGGTCAGCTTGCAAATTTTCTCCCGTTATACGAATCTGATTCCAAGCTATATGTGGACTGAGGAGATGAGTCGGTTCTTTTTTGTCTGGCTTATCTTGCTTGGCGCCACTTTGGGTGTCCGCGAACGGCTTCACTTTGATGTCGATTTTTTGCCAGAACTGTCTGGCCGTGCAACCCATGTGCTGCTGCGAATGAGTCAGACTGCCATGCTGATTTTTTCCGCCGTGGTCTTGTACTGGGGCATCGAATTCACGCAGTTTGGCTGGAATCAGACATCTGAGTTGGCAGATATGCCGATGTGGTGGATTTTCATCGCATGGCCGATTGCTGGGTTTTTATGGATTATTTTCCTGCTGGATCACATGTTCAATGCCAGTGATATCAGTGAAAGTTCTAACCAGGGGTCTGTGATTTGAGCTCTTCTCTTCTTTCGCCATCGATGGCCGCTCTGGTCCTCTTCGGAGGTTTCTTCTTTTTACTTGCAATCCGTGTCCCCGTGGCCTTTGCGCTGGGGTTGGCCTCATTACCGGTGCTGCTTTTTGAACCGCGCTTGTCCCCCATGGTCTTGTTCAATGAAATGTTCAAGTCCTACAACTCTTTCATCCTGCTGGCAGTTCCGTTTTTTTTGCTGACGGCCAATTTGATGAACAGCGGCGGGATTACCGAGCGTTTGATGCGACTTTCGCGTGCCCTGGTAGGCCATTTCCCTGGCGGCTTGGCACAGATCAACGTGATTTTGTCCGTGTTCTTCGCTGGCATCTCGGGTTCCTCCACAGCGGATGCTGCCAGCCAGGGCAAGCTGTTCATTGAAGCGCAGGTCAAGGAAGGCTATGACCTGTCGTTTTCGATTGCCATCACTGCGGTGTCTGCGGTGTTGGCCGTGATCATTCCCCCATCAATCCTGATGGTGGTTTGGGGTGGCGTGATTTCTACATCGATTGGCGCGATGTATTTGGCCGGCATCGTACCCGGCTTGCTGATTGGCCTGGCACAAATGGCCACGGTTCATGCCTATGCCAAAAAGCGCAATTATCCCGTGTATCCCCGTGCCAACCTGACCGAAATTTACAAAGCGGCCATTGTCTCAATCCCTGCCATGTTGACCCCCGTGATCATTGTGGGTGGCATTCTGCTGGGCTTGTTCACGGCCACAGAGTCTGCGGCTGTTGCGGTCTTGTATGCAGCGGTTTTGTCCATGCTTTTTTACCGAGAGATGAACTGGAAAAGTTTCATTGCAGCCATTGTTGACACAGGAAAATTGAGCTCTGTGGCCTTGTTCTGCGTAGGAACCGCGTCTGTCTTTGGCTGGTTGTTGGCTTATTACCAAATTCCCAAAGCACTGCTCTCTAATGTTCAAAGCTGGAATCTGAGTGTGATCGGTGTGGGCCTCTTGATTGCGGGTGCTTTTCTGGTAGTGGGGTGTTTCCTTGATGCCATTCCGGCCATCATCATTGTGGGCACCACCTTGCAACCTCTGGCAGAGTCTGTCGGCATGCATCCCGTGCACTTTGCGATCGTGGGCATTGTTTCATTGGCCTTCGGCCTGATCACGCCGCCCTACGGCATGTGTTTGATGATTTCGTGTGCCGTGGCCAAAGTACCGCTGAGCTTCGCTATCAAGGACACCATGATCATGCTGATCCCCATGCTGGTGGTGTTGCTTGCCATTATTGTGTTCCCAGACATCGTCCTTTTTCTACCTCGGATCTTTTCTCCAGAAATGATCAAGTAGGGGTTGCATTACTTTAAAAATCGAAGCAAGCTCTCTTCAAAGCTTAAGGACGGCGACCTTCAATTTTGACTGGCAAGGGTTGAATTTCAACCATGCCATACGGTCCTACAACTTCTCCAGCCCAGCTGTCGCCGTTGATCAAAGCCTTGACCGACTTCACTTGACCTTCAGCATTCAAAAAACTGAAGTGCAAGTAGGCACCTTCCA
>CANJOS010000047.1 GCA_947476015.1 Comamonadaceae bacterium
AGCCCATGCCATTGCATAAATCTTCTTAATTGGAATGCCCATTAATCTTGCAGCTGTCGGATTTTCCATGGTGGCCTGCATGGCAATTCCAAGACGCGTAAATTTAAAAAATAGATACAGAAGCGCGGCCAAAATAGCGCACGTTGCCACAATGCCCAAATCAATTGCAGACACAATGACGCCGCCAATGTTGATGGGGGCTGAGGAAAAAATGCTAGGCAACTCTTGCGTGTCCTTGCCCCATATCCAGATAGCCAAGTCACCAAAAATCAAGTACATGCCCAAAGTGGTAATGGCGGAGGAAAGAAGGGGTTTGCCAATGAAATGCCGTATGACCAATCTTTCAATGCTTAACCCAAGCAGTGCCCCAAAGCACAAAGTAAGTAAAACGACCCCCCACATTGGAATACCAAATTTGTGCAAACTGAATGCCACAAAGGCACACAGCATGGCACTTTCGCCATGCGCAAAGTTGAGGATGCCGGTAGCTTTGTAAACCATAACCAGACCCAAAGCAATGAGCCCATAGATGGCACCTAAAGCAATTCCACTGACAATCATTTGTAGCATGTGGCTATTGACCCTTCTGGTTTTCTTTGGCCGATTGAAGCCTGCCTTTGAGGTAAGGAATAAAGCCCCCTCTTTCAAGCATCATTTGGTCCATGGTGGACATAGGTTCTATCGGCAGTGATTTATTTTGAGTGACGTTGGTGATGGTTAAATTTTCCCAATCAACACTCAGAGTGTCCCAACGCGACACCAATTTTCGAATACCTGGGCAACTCACCAACGTGAAACCCATGCTAATTTCACCGCGATAAAACCCAGGTGAGAAGGATTCAGCAACGACCGCTTGGATGCCCAAATGGCGCAAAGCTTTGAGGGGTGGATAATGCGGATGTCCGTAGCCGAAATTTTCACCGCCTACGACGACGTCCCCCTTTTGGACCGTCTTGGCGAATTCAGGGTCGTAACTTTTCATGGCCAAAGCAGCAAGTTCATGGATGTCTGTGACCTTGATATTTTTGACGCCTACAATTTGATCGACGTCAAAGTTGTCATCGTTGAAAATCCAAGAAACTCGCCCGCACATATTTTTCAAGCTCATTTCAAAGTACCTCTAACATATCTTGCATGTAGGGCCTCGGATCAGTGATGCAACCCTCAAGTGCTGAAGCTGCGATGACCGCTGCATTGCAAATGAAAATTTCAGAATCTGGGCTGCCCATTCTTCCGGGTACATTCAAAGTTCCTGTAGACACGGCTCGTTGACCATCTGTCATGGTGGCAATGCGTCCGTAACAGTAGTCACAACTGGATGAACTGATAAAAGCACCGGCATCTACAAAAATAGCAATCAGACCTTCTTTGACGGCTTGCGACATGATGGCTTGTGATGTTGGAACCACATGAAGTTGAAAGCCAGATTTGATTTTTTTGTCTTTTAAAATGGCGGCAGCCACCCGCAAATCTTCAATGCGGCCACTGGCGCAAGAACCTAAATAGCCTGAGTGGACTTCCAAGCCTTGATATTCACTGAGGTTCTTGGTGTTGGCAGGGCTAGGTGGTGCGACAACAATCGGTTCCAGTGTTGTGATGTCAACTTCTACAACCCTGTCATAAACAGCATCTGAATCGCTGTAAAGGGGTTCTAAGTCAATCTTGCTTCTTCCTTTGTTATAGGCAATGGTCTTGGCATCTGGGTTAATGATGGCAGTGGTTGCGCCTATGAACATCGCTTGCCCGCAAATGGTCATGCGACCATCGATGCTCATATCATCAATTACGGGCCCCGCCAATTCAAGTACTTTGAAACGACAGGAACTAGGCCCCATGACGCGAACCAAATGATGAAAGACATCTCGGGCCATGACGCCTTTTTGCAATTTTCCTTTGATGATGACTTTGACTGTTGCGGGAACTTTGATGGCCATGTCTTCACTTACGAATGCCTCCAAGACGCCTTTTCGGGCACCGATGGCCAAGGTTCCAAATGCGCCCAGTTGACTCACGTGGCCGTCAAAGTGGACAGCAAAAGCACCGGGTGTTGCGTAGCCGAGTTCAGCTGAAACCTGATGGCCGATGCCCAAACGCTCGTGCACGGGGACACCTTGTTCCTTGCCCCATGCTCGTGTGATCTTGTGCATATCCTCCTCTTTGGGGGTGGCAGCTGGGATCATGTGATCAATGAACAGCACGAAGCGTTCTGGCCCGACAACTTTGTCGACACCGAACTCTTCTTTGGCTTCTTTGAAAAAGACATCTGTGTAACCAGGAAAGTCATAAGCAATGACAAAGTCTGGTCTGGCCAAAATTTCATCGCCTGGTTTGACCGAATCTTTTCCAGAAACCCGTGCCAGAATTTTTTCAACCAAGGTCATGCCCATAAAATCCTCTTTTCACGATGTAGCAAAATATTTTCAATCTTTGTGTAAGATTACCTGTGCTGACTTCACTTGTGCAACTAATTCATTCAACTAACTTTCACATTGTGGCAATCCATGGCAACGCGTCAAAAAACTCAGGGAAAGCCCTTAGCGCCAATCAAGATCGAAAAGAGAACAGGTACGCAAAGCCTAGAACGGGCGGTGAATGTTTTGCGAGCAATCGCTTCAAGGGGGCGCCATGGCGTTCGTCTCAAAGAGGTTGCGGAAATTAGCGGACTGTCCGTGTCAACATCATTTCGAATGCTGCAGTACCTTCACAAGGAAGGGCTTCTAGACAAAAACGAACATGCTAGTAAATACCACCTTGGCCCCTTGCTGTATGAGCTGGGTCTGCTTGCACGCCCTCGCTACAGTTTGAGTGAAATCTGTGATCAGGCCATGCAAAACTTGGCAGAAAAAACACAAGACACTGTTTATTTGAGTGAAAGAAGCGGCCTAGAGGCTGTCTGCACATTGCGCAAGCTTGGTGAATATCCAGTGAAGGTGATGCCTTTGGATGTGGGTATTCGACGGCCTCTGGGCGTGGGCGCAGGTGGACTTGCCATTTTGGGTGCAATGCCTGAGGATGAAGCAGAGTCAATCATTCAAAGTATTGGTAACAATATTCGTCATTTTGGAACTCTGACTCCAGTTTCATTGCGCAAATTAGTGCAAAAGACTAGAAGCCAAGGCTATTCATACTTGCCTGGTGCGACACCCTTCACGGGCGCAGTGGGGGTCGCTTTTCCCGCTGAAAATCCTTTGTGTGCAATCAGTATTTCCGCCATTGCATCCAGAATGAATGATAAGCGTCAAGCGAAACTTGCTCATACGATCCAGCAAGAAATAAAAACAATTGAAGAAAAATTACGAACGGTTCGAGGACTTGAATAAAAATATTTTTCGCAACCACTTATTATAGTTATGCTCAACAGACATTAGTTTTTACCCATGTCCATTTCGCATAGCCCCTATGAAAATTCATTCCCAAACTTTGTCTGTCTATGTCGCCAAGCGTGTCGATATCGCCGCAGACATTGTTCATTTTCGTTTGGCAGCTCAAGCTGGTGCATTGCTTCCTTCGGCATCGCCGGGATCCCATATTGATGTTCACTTACCTGATGGTTTGATTCGACAATATTCGATCTTTCATATTGATCATGCGCTTGAGTACTATGACATTGCTGTTCTCCTGGATCCTCAAAGCAGGGGGGGCTCTGAATACATGCACCATGAACTTATTCAGGGCGCTGTGTTGGAAATTTCAGAACCAAGGAATCAATTTGAATTATCAACTTTAGGAAAACACCATGTCTTGATAGCAGGGGGCATAGGTGTCACACCGATTCTTTCTATGGCCGAATTTTTAAGTGCCAATGGTCAATCGTTTGAAGTTCATTACTGCGCCCGATCTCAGTCTCGAGCGGCTTTTTTTGAACATTTTTCTAAATGCAACTACAAAAACTGTGTTTCAATTTACTTGGACACGGTTGCCGATGAACCCAAAATTGATGTGGCTAGTATCTTAGGTGCTCAAAAGGAGCTGCTTACGACGCATCTTTATGTTTGTGGCCCGTCGGGTTTCATTGACATGGTGAAAGCCGAATCAATTGTCCAGGGACTACCGGAGAAGCAACTGCACTTTGAGCGCTTTTCCGGTGCCGCGGAAGCCTCATCTGCGGAACCAAGCTTTGAACTATTTCTCAAGCGCAGCGGAAAAAGAGTTCAAGTTTCGACAGGTCAAACTGCCCTAGAAGCTCTCATTGCTTCTGGCATTGACGTCCCAACTTCATGTGGTCAAGGCATTTGCGGAACCTGTTTGGTCAATGTGATTGAGGGTGAAATCGACCATCGTGATCATTATTTGACTGAGGGTGAAAAAAAATCAAACACTTGCTTCTTACCATGTTGCTCAAGGGCAAAATCTGAGCGCTTGGTCTTAGACCTTTGATCCTCATGAGAGACTGTCAAATAAAAAGGCGCTTTGTTTGAATTTGGGGTAAACGCTAATATCTAATACTGTTAGGTGACTTACATTTTTATGGGTCATCAAGCAGCATTGAAAGATCAGTTTTCTTTCTCTGTTTGACTTCTATTGATCAACCATGGGAATCAAGATGAGCGATCCAAATTTGCAACGCCTTCGTCGTTTAGATGTTTGCGCTGTTTCTGATGCCTTAGACAAGCTGCAATTAAAAGGCGTGGTGACTGGTTTGCCATTGCGAAGCAGTGCGCCTGGCGGAGTTTCTAGAATTGTGGGAAAGGCTGTCACGATGAAGGTTGGACCTGGTTCGTCTCCACCGGGCCCCACAAAGCATTTAGGCTGCTCAGCCATCGAGCAATCCGATTCAGACAACATCATCGTGGTCGAGCAGCGCTCAGGCGTAGAAGCGGGTTGTTGGGGCGGATTGCTAACTCTCGGCGCAAAGGTGCGAGGCGTTGCAGGCGTGATTGCGGATGGCCCGCTGCGCGATATTGACGAGGCTATTGCTTATGAGTTTCCTATTTACAGTCGAAGTTTGACATCTCGTACCGCCAGAACTCGAGTGGTTGAGCTTGGAACTCAAGTGCCTGTCACCATCGGCGCTCTTCAGGGCGGTGAAGTGCTTGTAACACCTGGTGACTATGTTTTGGCGGATCGAAGTGCCGTCATTTTTATTGCCCCGAAGCATATTGAAAAAGTTTTAGAAGCAGCAGAAATGATTGTTGCCAAGGAGGCTTCAATGGCCAAGGCCATTTTGGCTGGTACCCCGATAGGACAGGTCATGGGTGGCAATTACGAACAGATGTTGGAGCGCTGAACCATGTCAAACCCAGACAAAAACGTTGCGCGTGCTGCCAAGCTCGACACGGCCACGCTGTCCGACGCGCTCGACAAATTAGGAATTGTGGGGCAGTGCTACAAAATCAAACCAAGGAACACAGATTTTCGCATGGCTGGCAGGGCATGGACGTTGAAATATGGACCTGCTGCAAAACCTTGCGGCACCGTTGGTGATTACATCGATGATGTTGCGCCGGGTAGCGTGATTGTGCTTGACAACAATGGCCGAGAAGATTGCACGGTATGGGGTGATATCTTGACCGAAATTGCACATCGTCGTGGGATTGCTGGAACAGTGATCAATGGCATCAACCGCGATACGCATCTTTGTCTTTCTTTGGGCTACCCCATATTTTCAAAAGATAATTGGATGCGAACTGGCAAAGATCGTGTGCAAGTTGAAGCTACAGGGATTCCAGTCAATTTAGGTGAGGCCCGAGTTACCCCAGGTGACATTCTAAAAGGTGATGCAGATGGCGTGGTCGTCGTTCCCCAAGAGCATGAAGAAGAAGTGCTCAGGGTGGCAGAGGAAATTGAAGTTGCAGAAAACCATATTCGTGAAGCAGCAAGAAATGGCATGAGACTTGATGAAGCACGTCAGCAATTTAAATACCATCAACTTCAGACTCGCGAGAACAAATGAACAGAGTCAATGCGAGTGTAGGAACATGGACGCCACTTCAGTCGAACAGCCTGTCTTGGTCCATTGTGAAGCAAGTGCGAACGGCGTTGTATCAGCAGCAGTTGAAAAGTGGTGATTTTTTGGGCAGTGAATCGATTCTTGCACAGCAGTTTGGTGTCAGTCGAATGGCAGCGCGAGATGCTTTGCGAACCTTGGAAGCACTGGGTATTGTAGAAATAAGAATGGGCGTGCGGGGTGGTGCGTGGATTGCAGAAGGTAATCCTGATCGATTCTCTGATGCACTGTCTGTCCAGTTAATGTTGATCGGTCTGTCACCCGCTGAAATTTTTGATGCACAGGGAGCGATTGTGGTTGCGTCTGTCACTTTGGCTGCTCAACGTGCAAACAATCAAGATATTCTGGAAATTAAAAACGCACTTAAAGCGTGTGAAATTGTTGCTTCTGATGCAGATAAATTTTCCGATGCCTCACTCAATTTTCAAGAGAGCTTGGTCAGAGCTTCTGCAAATCGCGTATTGCTCGCTCAGTTTCGCGCATTGCGCGTGGTTCTTGACCCCATTCTGAAACCTAATACGACAGCGACAACGATCAGGCGGTTGATTAAATCTAATCGCGCCCTGCTGGTTGCAGTTGAAAACAAGGACGTTGAAACGGCAGCACGCTTGATGCGAGAGAGGGTTGAATCAGTCAAGACAACCATACTGTTGGCCAAGCAGCAAGAACTGATGACCAGCTAGCCTTGAAAAATTCAGTCTTGCTATTTTTTTACATGGCTTTTATTTTTAGAAATTATTAACAAAGGATCTGAAATGATCATTGATGCTCATGCACACGTAACGGCTCACGACGGACTTTATGCCTGGAAAGCAGGACTTTTGTCGCACCGAGGGAATCACGGGCGAGGAACTGCTCAAATCAGTGATGATGAAATGACTGCCGTGTTGTCTTCTCCAACCTTCGGAACCAAATCACATTTAGAACAGTTGAAAGAGTTGGGAACAGATTTTCAATTGATTTCACCGAGACCTTACCAGTCGATGCACAGTGAAAAACCTGCCAAATTGGTTCATTGGTACACGGAAGAAGTGAACGCCATCATCGGACAACAACAACGCTTGTTCCCTAAAACATTTCGTGGAATTTGTGGATTGCCACAGGCTTGGGGTGAGCCCATTGAAAAGTGTTTGCCTGAATTAAATCGTTGTATTCAAGAGCTGGGCATGGCGGGATGTTTGCTCAATACCGATCCCAGTGAAGGATTGGGAACCAATGATGTGCCAGATTTGGGCCAGGAATATTGGTACCCCCTTTGGGAGCGATTGGTTGAATTGGATGTGCCAGCTTATTTGCACTCCGCGGGCGTAAGGACAGAACGTCACAGCTATTCTGTCCATTTCATCAACGAAGAAACCATCGCGGTCATGGCCCTGTGTCGTTCAAAAATATTCAAAGACTTTCCGAAATTAAAAATTGTAGTGTCACATGGTGGCGGTGCCATTCCTTATCAAGTGGGCCGATTTCAAGCGCCATCTTTAAGGCCAGGCAGAGCGCCTGAGCCATTCATCGATAGTATGCGCCGCTTGTATTTCGACACCGTGTTGTATTCCGAAGAGGCTTTGCGGCTCCTGATCAAAACGGTTGGCCCTGATCGCTGCATATTTGGCGCTGAGCGTCCTGGTGTTGGAACGATCAAGGATCCGAAAACAGGACGTTGGATGGATGATATTCAGCCTTTTATTGAGGGTTTTGATTGGCTGACTGCTGAAGAGAAAACGCAAATCTTCAGCGGCAATGCCCGTCAAGTTTTTAAGCTTGCATAACAACCCTCGAAAGATAAAACCATGATTTCCAATGTAATGAATTCTGACTTTTCTAGACGGGATTGGCTTCTCTCCACAGGTCAGGTTGGACTCGGTATTCTTGGCATGGGATTGTCTACCAGCGGAATGGGGCAAGCTGCAACCACCAAAGTCATGGCCGTCTATCCATCAAGGGGTGCACCCAGCTGGCCCTTGTGGATTGCACAACATAAAGGTTTGTTCAAGCGATATGGGCTTGAAGCTGATTTGCGTTTTGGCGTTCACCCTACTGGTCTTGCAGCCATGGTGGGTGGCGAGGCCCAGTTCACTGTTTATAACTTAGAGCAAATTCTCAGTGCTGTCGCCCGAGATCCGATACTCGTGATGGCGGGCAGTTATCTCAATCGCGGTGCTTTCGGGATGATTGCTCGGAAGGACATTACTTCAATTAAAGACTTAAAAGGTAAGCGTATTGGCGTAGGACGCGTTGGCGATCCTCCTTATGTTTACACTGTAGAGCTGTTGAACAAATATGGCATGGCTTCAACCCATGTCCAGTGGGTTAGCACCGGTACCGATTCAAATTCACGAGCTGCGATGCTGGTCAATGGACAATTGGATGCTGCTTTGCTTACGACGCCAAGCTATTTTAAATTGATTGATCAAGGCGCTTTCAATCAACTGGTTAACTTGCTAAACAGTGACATCAACGTCTCAACTGCACTGGTGTTCAGTAAAAAAGCGATTGCTTCCAACCCCCTGTTGCCTGAAATGGTTTTGAGAGCATCAACTGAGGCAATTAAAGTTTTTTACGATGACAAAGCGACAGCTATTGCTGCGTTCCGCGCCTTTGATCCTCAGACAACTGAGGCAGACGCACTTCGAATTTGGGAACTTTATGGTAAAGCTAAGGCCTTTGATCGCGTGCCACTCGTCAGGCGATCAGCCATCAAAGCCAATGTCGATCGTTTGATCGTCGAAGTTCCTGCAGTGAAAAATTTGAACTTGGCACAGGTTGTTGATAATTCCGCTGTGAAGAAACTCATCAACGAAGGATGGTTCCAAAAGCTGTATGGCAAAGACATCAAGTCTGACTTAGATGCCGCATTGAAAGATGCTGTATGAGTGAAGTGAAGCAATTGTCTAATATTCCAAAATTAGAAATTGAAAATCTTTCATACCAGTATTGGTTAGAGAGAGACCAGCGAAACTTTATTGCATTCAAAGATGTTTCATTGAGTGTGAAAGAAGGTGAATTCATTTGCATCGTCGGTCCCAGCGGATGCGGAAAGACAACGCTTCTAAATGTAGTTGCTGGCTTGCTTGAATATGAAGAGGGTGCTTTGCGCGTCAATGGTCAGATCGTCAATGGACCTGGCATTGATCGGGCGGTGGTTTTCCAACACGCAAGCCTTCTGCCTTGGCGAACAGTCACAGGAAATGTTCGCTATGGCATGGAGATGCAAAAAAGATTTGACAAACGAACTCGTGAAGAACGCGCACAACAACTGATCGAAATGGTGGGACTGACTGGATTTGAGAATCGGTTTCCATCTGAGCTCTCGGGCGGCATGCAACAGCGTGTTAATTTAGCCCGTGCGCTTGCCACTGATCCCGAAGTTCTTCTTTTGGATGAGCCTTTCGCTGCCCTTGATGCACAAACACGCGAAACCATGCAGGTTGAACTTTTAAAAATATGGTCGCACTCTCAAAAAACTGTTTTGTTCATCACGCATCAAATTGATGAGGCCGTCTATCTTTCCGATCGTGTCATTGTCATGGGTACAGGACCTGGTCGAATCAAAAAGGAATTGGAAGTGAATTTTGCACGGCCCCGCACCTTGGATCTTAAACGCACGCCGGAGTTTCATGCGTTAACCGATGAAATCTGGAAATTGATCGAAGAGGACCGGCAGCATGATTCAACTTTGGATTTAATTGAAGGACGTCAATCATGAGCAATCCATCTGTCGCTGAATCTTCGAGAAAATACAAAAAGTTAGAACCTTATATTTTAAGTGGAGGCACGCTTTTATTTGTACTCGCTCTTTGGGAGTGGGCATGGCAAATCAAGTGGATTTCACCTTTGTTTTTCAGTGGTCCATCGGCGATTGCCATTAAATTCATAGAGCTATTAGAAAATGGGAAATTGGTCAGCAACATCGCGTTTAGCGGTGGTAACTATCTGGTAGGACTATTCTTGGCATTGATTGTAGGTGTGCCGTTGGGTGTGGTGCTGGGATGGTACAGGCGAGTATTGTTGGCTTTTAATCCTTTAATAAGTGCCATGTATGCAACACCCCGAATTGCCCTTTATCCCTTGATCACGATATGGTTTGGTATTGGAAGTGGCTCTAAGGTTTTCATTGTTTTTATTTCTGCGGTCCTTCCCATCATTGTCAACACCATCACAGGCGTAAGAAATATTGATCCAGATCTACTGAAAGCTGCGCGTGGTTTTTGTGCCAATGATCGTCAAATTTTCACGACTGTTGCCTTGCCGTATTCGGTCCCTTTCATTTTGACTGGCGTACGACAAGCCGTTGCGCATGGATTGATTGGGGTCGTGATTGCTGAAATTACAGCTGGCAACGAAGGTGTTGGCTACATGATTGCCTATGCAGGACAAATGTTTGCCACTGATGAGTTGATGGTTGGGGTGCTCGTGACAGCGCTTGCAGGTGTGTTTTTTACATCCATTACCGAGCGATTGCAACGTCATTTCCAACGCTGGCGTCCAGAGCATGTTGGAGGTCGCTGAGATGGCAAGTATTGTGGGAGGAATCACAGTTTCTCATGGTCCCATGCTTTCAACGACACCAGAAATTTGGGATTTGCGTGCACAGGCAGATCAAAAGAGTCGACAGCATTGGTACAGAGGTAACGCTTACGAGTATGAAAAGCTCGAAGCCTTGAGGGCCCCAGGTTTTAAAAATCAAATTGTTCGTGCTGAGCAGTATCGGCGTTATGAGCTTTGTCAAAAATCTTTAGACCAATTGGCACTTCAGTTTAAAGCTTGGAATGCAGATTACGCGATCATTGTAGGTAACGATCAAAACGAAGTTTTCAAAGAAGACTTGATTGCCCCCATTATTTTATATACTGGGGAATCTATCGAAAACATACCAATGGACGAAGCAAGGCGGAGTCGTTTACCTCCTGGAATCTCGGAGAGTGAAAGCGGACACTGTCCTCATGATGGGGCCGTTTACAAAGGATTCCCAGCAGTTGCAAATCAATTAGTGGACGCGCTTCTCGCATCTGATTTTGATATAGCAACTTCTGCTCGACTTCCCAAAGGATCTGATCGCCAAGAAGGTATTCCGCATGCTTTTGGTTTTATTTATCGACGAATCATGAGTGATGCACCTCCTCCTACCATCCCCTTGATCTTAAATGTGGGCGTTGGCGGAAATGCAATCCGAACTCACCGAGCTTTGGCACTAGGCAGAGCGCTTGCTAAAACCCTTCAGGGCTTGCCGCATGATGCTAAGGTCGTCTTAGTTGGATCGGGCGGCATGTCGCATTTTGTCGTGGATGAGGAACTTGACCAGAAAGTTTTGGCATCACTCTCACCGTTCGATGAATCTTCTATAAAGAGTATTCCTGAGACTTTTTTAAAAGGAAATACAGCAGAACTGAAAAGTTGGTTTGTTGTCGCTGCTGCAATGCATGAGGCGGGCTTGAATGTTGCAAGCATGCACTACACGGCTTGCTATCGAACGAAAGCTGGTACAGGGAGTGGTATGGGCTTTGTCACATGGAAGAGACCGGATTCGGTTTAAAAATTAAAAGTATTCAAGAGGAATTGCAAATGAACACATCAGAACAATCTGCGGTCAATGAAGCCGCGCTGCCTGAATGGAAAACTGTGAAAGTAACTTTTGAAGAAGGCATTGCGTGGGTGCAATTGAATCGGCCTGAAAAGCGAAATGCAATGAGTCCAACCATGAACCAAGAGATGCTCGAAGTTTTAGAGACTCTTGAATTTGATGATCGTGCAAAAGTTCTTGTCATCACGGGAGCTGGTGATTCTTTTACATCTGGCATGGATTTGAAAGAGTATTTTCGTGAAGTTGAGGGAATGCCACCTGCAAAAGTTGCGGCTGTCAGGCGAGCTGCGGCTGCTTGGCAATGGCGAAAGCTCATGCATTACGCAAAACCAACCATTGCCATGGTCAATGGTTGGTGTTTTGGTGGTGGTTTCACCCCGATGATTGCATGTGACCTTGCGATAGCCGCAGACGAAGCCACATTTGGTCTTTCTGAAATCAATTGGGGGATTATTCCTGCTGGAAACGTCACACGTGCTGTGGCAGCAACCATGAATCATCGCGACAGTCTTTATTACATCATGACCGGCGAACCTTTTGGTGGTATCAAAGCAGCACAAATGGGATTGGTCAATGAGTCTGTACCCCTAACGCAGCTTCGAGAACGCGTGGTGAATTTATCCAAAATTTTGATGACCAAAAACCCAACAGTGCTTCACCTTGCAAAAGTTGCCTACAAAAATTGCCATGATATGCCATGGGATATTTCTGAAGATTATTTGGCATCTAAAGCCGCACAAGCGAGGGTGACCGACACAGAGAAGGGGCGTCAAAAAGGCTTGTCCCAATTTTTAGACGATAAAACATTCAAACCTGGACTCGGTGGTTATTCACGCGAGGCGAGTTGAATGCCTTTCAAGACGTCGGCTCACTTTGCATTGAATTTGCGTGAGCCGCTGAATATCGATCGCTTGATGAACCCTCGCTCCGTTGGGGTTGTTGGTGTTTCAACAAGTGCAGGCGCGATTGGATCAGCAGTTTTGGAGAATTTAGATCGCTTTGCTTATTCTGGCGAGGTTCATTTAATCAGCCGCGGAAGAACAGAAGTAAATGGGCGTTCTTGCTTCAGTTCAATCGAGGATCTTCCCGTAAACACAGACGTGGTAATTTTGGGTATTCCAGACCATGCAGTTTTGGAGTCCATTCAAATTTGCTCTAAAAAAAATGTGGGTGCAGTGGTGGTATTTGCTGCAGGTTTCGCAGAAACAGGGGTATCTGGACAAGCGGTTCAAAATGAAATTTCACGCATTGCAATTGAAAATGGTCTATTGGTCGTTGGCCCAAATTGTTTGGGATTAACGAATTTTGTAGCAGGTATTCCCTTAACATTTGGTCCCGCGACTGCAAACCCCTCTGGTTTCGAGCCCACCTTGGCCATCGTTGCACAAAGCGGCGGAATGATGGGCAATCAAAGGTTGACTCACTTTGCTCGCGGCCTCAAGATCAGTTATTCCATTTCAACAGGCAACGAAGCCGTTGTAGGCATTGAAGATTATTTGAATTTCCTCATCAAGGACAAGCATACTTCGGTCATTGCTTTGTTTGTAGAGCAAATTCGTCGACCTCAATTATTTTTGAAATTATTAGACGACGCAAAAGCTGCACAAAAGCCAGTTGTTTTGTTGCATCTTGGAAAGAGTCAAGGTGCACGCGAATCAGCAGCCTCACACACGGGCGCATTGGCAGGTGATTTTGAAGTCATGGCAACTTTGGTGAGTTCACGCAAGGTTGTTCTGGTCGAGACCATGGAAGAGTTGGTAGACGTTTCGTGGTTATTGACGCGATTTACACAAGCCCCGACAGGGGGTGTTGGAGTGATGACCGATTCAGGCGCTTTGAAGGGTTTTGCCCTAGACTTTTCCGAATCTATTGGATTAAATCTACCCCATCTAAGCCAACAATCGGCACAGAGCTTGAAAAAAATATTGCCTGCATTTTCAACTGTGAGTAATCCCTTGGACATGACCGCACAGGGATTGCGCGAAATGGCACTCTATGGACAGGTTGCGCAAGAGATGTTGAGTGACCCAGGGCTTGGGGCTTTGTCGATCGTGCTCATGCCTGGCTCTCCACAAACTGGTCTTGCTAAATTTAGAGCGCTGCATCCAGTGATTGAAAATTCAGGAAAGGCTGTGACATACACCATGATGGGCGGCGACTCTCCATTGGCTGACGAACTGGTGGAGGAGGTCAAGCAGAGTGGTTTGCCTTTTTTTAGATCACCGGAAAGAGCGCTTCGTGCTTTGAAGCATGTGATGGCTTACAACAACTCCCGAAATTCTAATTCGCGAGATCTTGAGTCATCTAATGTCATTTTCCAGATAACGGGACAGGGCCTGATCAGTGAATATGCCAGCAAAAATTGGCTGGCAATTTGGGGTGTTCAATTGCCGTCCGGTGATTTGGCTCAGAACATTTCACAAGCAAATACCATTGCAAAAAAAATTGGTTATCCAGTGGTGTTGAAAGCGCAGTCTGCGAAATTGCCCCACAAAAGCGATGCCGGGGGCGTACAGCTGAACATTCAGAATGAAGAAGCGTTGGAGCTTGCATGGAAATGCATCCATGCCAATGTGGCATCAACTCGACCTGATCTTGTTTTGGACGGTATTTTGGTTGAAGCCATGGTGAAACCAGGTGTTGTGGAAATGGTCATCGGTGCCAAACGGGATCCCCAGTGGGGCCCCATCTTGATGGTTGGACTTGGCGGTGTTTGGATTGAAGTTTTAAAAGATGTTCGATTCATGGCTGCTGATTTGAATGAAAAAGCCATTAAACAAGAAATTTTAAAACTCAAAGGAATCCAACTTTTGCAAGGGGCCAGAGGCACCTTGGTAGCTGACATTGATGCTTTGGTCGCATTGGTGCGTCAGATTGGGTCAATTTTTTGTTCGAACGAGCGTCTTTTGGAGTTGGACATCAACCCTTTGGTTGTTTATGAAGTCGGAAAAGGTGTTTTGGCTTTGGATGCACTTTTAGTTTTGAGTGATGAATCACCAATTGGAGTTTGAATGACTGCGATGTCACAAAGTTTGTGCTGCAAGCTATTGCCTGAGTCTTTCTATGAATCTTGATTCATCTGCAGAAGACATTCGGTTTAGACAGGATGTTCGTGAATTTATCTCAAGCAATTTGCCCCATTCTCTTCAGTTGAAAGTACGGGAGGGCAGACGACTGAACCGTGATGACTATATGAGCTGGCATCAGATACTCTCAGCCAAGGCTTGGATTGCACCATCGTGGCCAGTTGAGCTTGGTGGTACGACATGGACGCCGTTACAAAAGTATATTTTCGAACAGGAATGCTTTGCTGCGGGGGCGCCACCAGTCCAACCGCCAGGCATCAAATTAGCGGCACCTGTCATCATGCGCTATGGAACTGAATGGCAAAAACAATACTTTTTACCAAGAATTTATCACGGGCTGGATTTTTGGTGCCAAGGCTATTCGGAACCAGGTGCCGGCTCAGATTTGGCATCACTCTCAACCAAAGCGATTCGCGAAGGTGATGAGTACATCGTGACCGGCCAAAAAACTTGGATTACCTTAGCGCATTGGGCTGACATGATGTTTTGTCTTGTTCGTACCAGCAGTGAAGGTAAGCGACAAGAAGGGATTACTTTTTTGTTGATCGATATGAAAACGCCAGGAATTGAAGTTCGTCCAATACAAACGCTTGATGAAGATCACGAAGTGAATGACGTCTTCTTTCAAGAGGTACGTGTTCCGGTTACAAATCGAATTGGAGAAGAGGGTCAAGGTTGGACCTATGCCAAAGTATTGCTCGGTCATGAAAGAACCGCCATTGCAGGTGTCAATCGCAGTCAACGGGATTTAAGTCATCTTCGACGCCTCTCTCTCACTTTAAAGAAGCGAGGCAGGTCTCTCCTCGAAGATCCTATTTTTGCAAACAAAATTGCCAAGGTCGAAGTGGAACTGATGGCACTTGAAATTACAGTATTGAGAGTGATTGCTGCAGAGCAAAAAAAAGTGGGTCCTGGACCAGAGGCATCACTTTTGAAAGTCATGGGTACTGAAATTCGGCAAAAATTGACAGAATTGATGCTTGAGGCGGTTGGCCCCAGTGCCATGCCTTTTGCGCGTGATTGGCTAGAGTCGGTGCCTGGTGCCCATCATTGGGTTGTTTCAGGCAGTGCGTCCGTAGCAGCACATTACTTCAATACTCGAAAAATATCCATTTTTGGTGGAACGAATGAAGTTCAACGCAACATCATTGCTTCCAGTATTTTGGAGATGTGAGGCATGGATTTTTCGTTTCCAACTGAGCAAATTGAACTTGCAAATAATCTGCAGAAGTGGTTGCAGAAAAATTATGACTTGCCAAAACGAAGGCAAGCTGTTTTACAAGGCAACGATATTATTTGGGCAGCGCTTGTAGAACTTGGCGTAACACACCTCTTGATTGATGCTGAGCATGGTGGGTTAGGTGGTCATTCGGTGGATTTATTTCTGATCATGCAAGAGTTAGGCCGCGGACTTGCAACTTCCGTATTCTGGAGCACTGCGGTAGGTGCAAAGGCCTTGTCATTGAGTAAGAATCAAGGATTGAAAGATTTTTTATTGCCAGAGATTGTCAAAGGCAATGTCAAAATCTCACTTGCTTTCACAGAGCTACACGCGCGGCATGATCTCGAGCAAATCACTGCCAGTTTGCTAGCTGTCAATTCTTCTGAATCTGAAGAAGTCATGGCGCTCAGTGGTGAAAAGAACGTTGTTTTATTTGGCAATCACGCAGATTATTTTCTGATCACTGCTAAGTTAGAAGGCAGAATTGTTTTAGTGTTGGTTTCAGCCCAATCAAATGGCTTAGAGTGCCATTCATATAGGACCATTGATGGCATTGAAGCCGTTGAATTGAAAATGACTTCAACGCTTGTTCCAAAGACACACATTTTGAAAACACTTTGGAACGACAGAGAGTTTTTAGAAAGAGTATCCGATTTTGGCTGTAGCTTGCTGTGTGCAGAAGCAGTTGGATTGATGGAGTTGGCTAAAGATTCGACCTTGTCGCATTTGAAAATCCGCCAGCAATTTGGCAGTCCCTTGTCGAAATTTCAAGCACTTCAGCACCGCATGGTCGATGTCTTGATTGCATTGGAGAAAGCAAGGTCGATGGCTTATTTGGCTGCGGCCCATTCAAGCCATGAAAGTCATGAGGTCAGAAGCAGATCGACCGCGGCTGCAAAAGCTTTGGTTGGAGAATCTGGGAAGTATGTAGGTCAGCAATGTGTGCAGTTGCATGGTGCCCTTGGCCTGACAGAAGAGTGTGTTGTTTCCCATGCTTTCAAACGACTGACATTGATTGATTTGACTTTGGGTGATGTTGATCATCACTTAGAAAGATTTTCCAAAATAACATTGCCTGAAAATAATTTAAGGAGTAGCTATGCTGACTGAAGAAAAAAATCGTGCGCTCACCCAAGTTGGACTTGGAACACCCATGGGCGAGTTGTTGCGTCGCTTCTGGATGCCGATTGCAGGCGTATCTGAATTTGATGGTAAATCTGTGAAGCCCATCAGGTTGATGGGTGAAGATTTTGTCCTTTACAAAGACCTCAGCGGAACATTTGGCTTAATAGATCGTCAATGTGTACATAGGCGTGCTGATATGGCCTACGGATTTGTGGAGGAAAATGGTATTCGTTGTAGCTATCATGGATGGCAGTACGGTGCCAACGGCGGATGTATCAGCCGTCCCTATGAAGACCTTGCCAATGCCAACGCTGCCAGAAAAGCGTCAGTCAGTATCAAAGCACACCCAGTACAAGTTAAAGCAGGAATGATTTGGGCATATTTGGGGCCTCAACCTGCGCCTTTGTTGCCCGATTGGGAGCCATTCAATTGGCAGAACGGTTTTGTTCAAATAGTGATCTCTGAAGTCCCCTGTAATTGGTTTCAATGTCAAGAAAACTCGATTGATCCAGTGCACTTTGAATGGATGCACAACAACTGGACCACCAGACTGAAAGGGGAAACAGGACCTTATGCACCTGAACACAAAGAACTCGGATTCGAAAATTTTGACTATGGTCTAATTTATAAGCGGATTCGGGGTGACGCTACCAAAGACGATAAGTTATGGAAAGTCGGGCGTGTTTGTATGTGGCCGAATGCTTTTTTCTTAGGTGATCACTTTGAGTGGAGAATTCCAGTGGATGACGAAAATTCATTGAGTATCACTTGGTCATTTACGCGTTTACCTAAAGAATCTGAGCCTTATGTTCAAGATCATGTGCCAACATGGTTCAGTCCAATTAAGGATGAAAAAACTGGACAATGGATTACCAGCCATGTGATCAATCAAGACATCGTGGCGTGGGTTGGTCAAGGAAAAATTGCCGATCGCACCAAAGAAACTTTGGGCCTCAGTGATCAGGGCATCGTGATGCTGCGGCGCAGGTTGTTTGCAGACATGGAAGCTGTGGCTGATGGACGTGATCCCTCAGGCCTCATTCGAGACCCTGCGAAAAATATCAATGTCGAATTGCCCATTGCAGAACGGGACTACTTAACTCAGGGTATGCTCAGAAAAGAGTTGTTGGCACATCCCGTTTGGGGTCAGCATGTTCATGAGTTTCGCTTTGCCTATGGCCAGCCGAAAGAAGTTCGCGAGGCT
>CANJOS010000048.1 GCA_947476015.1 Comamonadaceae bacterium
GCAGAGGTGGGTGTGGGGCTCAATTGGGACCAAGCGCATTGAGTGCGACATGCAAGCCCTTGGAAAATTCAAAGCTGCTTTAACAAGCTCAGAGTTGCAGGTGTTGCACCAATGCTTGTCTGACGCCATCCAGGCTTTGCCTGAGAATTTCATGGCTTGGTATTTAGGCAGCTCAAACAGGGCTACAGGCCACCTAGATCCCGAGCATGCCAAAATTTTGCAAAGTCTTCGGCAAGATTGGAAGTCCTTGCCCCAAGGTCTTTCTTGGGACACGCCAGAAAAAACCCCCGCATCCAGAAGCCTTGCGCTGGCACAGTTAGCGGAGGATCTTCGGGTGCGAGGCTTCATCACCGGTTGGCGCAATGAAAAATTCAGTTTTTGGTTTGACGAAAGAACGGCAGACCCTCTTAGCAAAGTGCCTGAACCTTCTCGCCCAGATGCTTTTTGCATGGAGCGCGCTGCGTTTCGTTTTTTTGGATTGCACAGCCATGCGGTTCACATCAATGGCTTCACGCCAGAAGGCTTTATGTGGTGTGGGCGACGTGCCATGTCCAAGGCCACCGATCCCGGTCTCCTGGACAACTTGGCTGCGGGCGGCTTGCCTGCCGGGGAATCCCTGGCAATGTGCAGCGTTCGAGAATTGTGGGAAGAGGCTGGCGTGCCAGCGTCTTTGGCCCTAACCAGAATGCGCTCTGGACAAGTTTCAACCTGCCGCAAAGTTCAAGAAGGGTGGCACCATGAAACTTTATGGATCGACAACCTGACTTTGCCCCCTGAGGTTCAACCCGTCAATCAAGATGGTGAGGTGGGGGAGTTTGTTTGCATGTCGCCAACTCGTGTCATTCAGGCCATCGAGGCTAAGTCATTCACGGTGGATGCAGCGTGTGTGATTGCGCAATCAGTTTTGAAGTTCTCAAGCGCCCATCCCAAATGAAACCGCGCAAGGCATAATTGGTGTTTGCTCGATTGTTTTTGAGCGACTGTTGGAATGTGAATGATTCTCTTGGCAATTTTGGTGGGCACCTTGGCCGCTGGCATTGGCAGCGTTTGGTTGGCTGCTTGGCTCAGCTTCGGCATTGTGAGCCGCTATACACAGCACATGCTCAGTTTGGCCGCTGGCGCGCTCTTGGCCACGGCTTTTTTACACTTGCTGCCAGAAGCTTTTGAAGCAGGGGTGGAACCCCACAATTTATTTGCCACGCTCTTGTTTGGCTTGTTGTTTTTTTTCCTGTTGGACAAAGCTGAACTTTGGCACCATGGCCATGAGCATCATCACAGTGATACTCACGACCACCACCACCACGACCACGACCACGACCACGACCACAAACACGTCTCTGGCGGGTGGGCTATTTTGGCAGGCGACAGTGTGCACTGCTTTGGCGATGGGGTCTTGATTGCTTCTGCGTTCATGGTCGATGTGAGATTGGGCATTGTGTCGTCCTTGGCTGTTTTGGCGCACGAGGTGCCGCATCACATGGGAGACTTGGTGGCCTTGCGCGCAGGTTCTCAAAGCCGACAAGCTGCCGTTCTCAAGGTTTCTTTGGCGGGTGCCATCACGGCTTTGGGCGGCTTGGCAGGTTATATGTTGCTCGAGCAACTGAGCGGTGTTTTACCTTACATGCTGGCCATTGCCAGCAGCAGTTTTATTTATGTGGCGCTGGCTGATTTGATTCCACAGTTGCAAAAGCGCTTGAGCTCTAGAGAAACAGCTGCACAAATTGTCTGGCTGCTTTCAGGCATGGCCTTGGTGAGTGGCGTCAGCATGCTGGCCCACTCTTCCAGTCTTTTTTAAATCAACCCTTGGCGCAAGCCAGGCCGGGCGTGTTGCACCACTCGCTCCAACTGCCTGGGTAGAGGCGCGAGACACCCAAGCCCGCTAATTCCATGGCCAGAATATTGGGAATGGCGCTGACACCACTGCCGCAATGATGGACCACAGTGGCAGGGTTCCTTCCGGCCAACAATTTCTCAAACTCTGCGCGCAAAATCTCAGGCGATTTGAAAAAGCCCTCCGAATTCAAATTCCCATTGAAGGGTCTGTTCAAAGCCCCCGGAATGTGGCCCGCCACGGGGTCGATAGGTTCCATTTCACCGCGAAAACGAACAGCACTGCGTGCATCGATCAGGGTGAGGTCTGGTCTGCCAACTTGCGGCGCCAATTCTGACGTGCTCACCCATTCTCGGAGCGCTTTTTTCAATTCAAAGACCTGATGACTTTGTGTGGCTGGGTTTGATTCAGCAGCAGGTGCACCTTCATCAACGGCGCCGCCTGAAGCTTGCCAAGCTTGCAAGCCACCATCCAAAACTGCCACCGCATCATGACCTAGCCATTTCAGAATCCACCACAAACGCCCGCAATAGTTGGCGCCATTTCGGTCATAGACGACCGCCTGCATGTTGTTTTGAAATCCCAAGTTGCCCAGCCAACTTGCCAACGTTTCGCGGGTGGGCAAGGGGTGCCGCCCGCCATTCACGGCCGAAGCGTCGTGCGTGCTCAGATTCCGATCCAGATGAGCTTGTCGTGCACCTTGAATTCGAACGCTCTCAAAGAGGATGTCCGCCATTTCAGGTTTCATCAAATCACAGCTGCAATCAAACACCATGTGAGGGATGCCAGAGGCGCTCAGAGCCTGAAATTCTTTGACAGAGATGAGGGTGGTGTACATGACGCAGGGCCTTCCGGAATCAATGATCTTCAATGGGGATGGTTTTCAGGGTGCGCCCCTTTAAGAGGCTGGCGGCAATACCGCTCAGAACGATGACCAAAATCCCCATCCATCCTATCCAGGGAATTTGATCACCAAACAAAAATATGCCAAAAAATGCTGAAAACACAATGCCGGAATATTGCAAGTTGGCAATGAGCATGTTGGCGCCCTCGTTGTAAGCCCTCGACATGCACCATTGTCCCAAGGCCGCCAAGACGCCCATGGGCAACAACCACCCTGCTTGCGGCCAAAACCATTCGCTGGTCCCAGTGAGTAACATAGCGAAGGCCCCAAAGACCGTGGCGCCCAAAGAGAAATAGAAAACTGTGCGCTCGATGGGCTCGCCTATTTTGCCCAAGGCGGCCACTTGCAAATAAGCCATGGCAGCGATCACGCCGGACAGCAATCCTACAATGCCCGCTTGAATTTGATTTTGCTCGAGGGTGGGACGAAGGACCATGACCACGCCCGCAAAGCCGATGATCACTGTGAAGGCAATGGGAATTTGTTGTTTGGCCTCTCGCATTGAGCCGAGTCGGAGGGTGGAGAAGACCAAGAAGGCTGCCACCCAAATACCACTCATGTAATTCAGTGTCATGGCCGTGGCCAGTGGCAAATCGGCAATGGCATAGAACCATGCAGCCAATGAAACGATGCCCACCAAGCTGCGCCAAAAGTGCATTTGAGGAACCGGCGTTTTGAGAGGGATGCCTGAGAATTGGCAAACCAAGGCCATGATCAACGTCCCGATGGCGCCTCGGTAGCAAACCAACTCAAAGGTGTTGAAGTGCGGAGCCGCAAATTTCACACACACGCTCATGAGGGAAAAAAACAGAGAGGCTAAAACCATCCAGAGTGCTTGCATTCAGCTCAGACACCCATTTTTTGCCGGTACCACTCGTGGAAATGCTGCATGCCGTCTTCCATGGGACTTTGGTAGGGCCCTACTTCGTTGTCGCCTCGAAGCATGAGAGCTTTGCGACCTGCATCCATCCGCTCTGCGATTTCGTCATCTTCGATGCAGGTTTCCATGTAGGCAGCTTTTTGCGCTTCCACAAATTCTCTCTCAAATGCCACAATTTCTTCGGGGTAGTAGAACTCCACCATGTTCAGTGTTTTTTCGGGGCTGATGGGGTGCAGGGTGGACACCGTGAGCACATGGGGGTACCACTCCACCATGATGTGGGGATAGTAGGTGAGCCATATGGCACCATACTCCGGCACAGCCCCTTGGCGGTATTGCATCAGTTGCTTTTGCCAGCGTTCATAGACAGGACTGCCCGCTTTGCCCAATCGATTGGCGATGCCGACCGTTTGGACAGAGAACTCTGATTTAAATTGCCATGAGAGGTCGTCGCAAGTGACGAAATTTCCCAAGCCTGGGTGGAACGGCTCGACGTGGTAATCCTCAAGGTAAACCTCGATGAAAGTTTTCCAGTTGTAGTTGCACTCGTGCAGTTCAACGTGGTCGAGTTTGAATCCCGTGAAATCTAAGGCGGCTCTGGGGCCCATGCCCTCTAAGTCGGCTGCGACATCGCGGCCATTGTCTTCAAACAACAAACCATTCCACTCGCGCAATGGGTAGTTTTTCAGGTTGAGACAGGGGTCTTTTTCAAAGTGCGGGGCGCCCAGAAGTTGCCCTTCGGGTGCGTAGGTCCAGCGGTGCAAGGGGCACACAATGTTGCCACTGGCACTGCCTTTTTGCTGGGTGTTGAGTGAACCCCTGCCTTGCAGCATGACGGCCTGGCGGTGCCTGCAAACATTGGAAATGAGCTCGACCCCTTTGGCTGAACGCACCAAGGCCCGGCCGCCTGACTCTTGGGGCAGGGCATGGTAGTCCCCGATTTCGGGAACAGACAACTGATGGCCCACGTATTGGGGGCCTTGCTGAAAAATGGTTTTCAGCTCACGCTGAAACAGCGCATCATCAAAATAGCTTGAAACTGGTAGTTGGCTTGCGGCCTGCTGCAGTTGAAGACTTAAATCAGACATGGGTGACCTGACCTAGAGACTCCCCCTATGAAGGGGCAGGAATACACGGGGAACCCATGGTTCTTCCGCGAAAAAAGCGGACCGAAGTCCGCCGATGAAGGGGCATTGTAGCCTCAGGTCAGCAATTTTTGGGTGAAGTAGACCTAAAATGCGCATCTTTAGAATGAATTCAGCCATGCCAAAAGCCAATCCTTCACCAGCCAAAGCTCAGGCCGAACAGGCCCTTCCTCCAAGCTATGAAGAGGCAGTGCAAGAGCTGGAGGCCTTGCTCGCCAAACTGGAATCAGGTCAATTGCCACTGGACCAGTTGCTGCACCACTATCAAAGAGGGGCCAGCCTGTTGGCGTATTGCCGTGAGCGGCTGGCCGCCATCGAAACTCAAATCAGTGTGTTGGACGAGGGGGCTTTAAAGCCCTGGGATGGCGCATGAGTTCCAATTTCTCAAGAGAGTTCAATTTTCAGGCTTGGTCTGCAGAGCGCTTGGCGCAAGTGGAGCAGTTTCTCAAGCACGGCATTGATGCCCATTCACCCGCCAGTTTGGGTCAGGCCATGCGTTATGCGGTGTTGGACGGCGGAAAACGCTTGCGCCCCTTGTTGGTCATGGCAGCCGCTGAAGCGGTGGGTGTTGATCTTGAAGCAGCCAGTGTCACGGATCAACCCAGTTCTTTGGCCGCGCTCAGAGCTGCTTGTGCGGTAGAGTTAATCCATGCCTACTCCTTGGTTCACGATGACATGCCCTGCATGGACAACGATGTGCTGCGAAGGGGCAAGCCCACTGTTCATGTTCAATTTGGTGAAGCACAAGCCTTGCTGGCGGGTGATGCCTTGCAGGCCTTGGCCTTTGAGTTTTTAACGCCCCAAGATGGCAGTACTGAGTTTTCAGTGCAGGCCGCGCAAGTGGCTTTGTTATCTCGCGCAGCTGGTTATCAGGGTATGGCGGGGGGGCAAGCCATTGACTTGGCCAGTGTTGGCATTCCTCTGAGTGAAATACAGTTGCGTCAAATGCATCGCTTGAAAACGGGGGCATTGCTGTTGTGCAGTGTGCAATTGGGTGCTGTCAGTGCTGGCAAGCCCAACGCACAAATTTTCAATGGACTCTCTGATTTTGCCCAGGCTTTGGGCCTTGCGTTTCAAGTGGTGGACGATATCTTGGATGTCACTGCAGACTCTGCCACACTGGGCAAAACTGCGGGCAAAGATGCTGCGGCCGACAAACCCACCTACGTTTCTTTGCTGGGACTTGTGAAAGCTCAACAACTGGCAGAAGAACTTTATGCAGAATCGCTCCGTGCTTTAGAGGCCAGCGGCTTGCACACCGCCGCCACAGAGGCCTTGGGCGCCCTGGCCGGCCAAGTGGTCAACCGGAAAAATTAAACATGCTTGAATCGATTCATTCACCCGTTGATTTAAGAAAATTAAAGCGAAGCGACTTACCCCGCTTGGCGGCCGATGTGCGTCAATGCGTCCTAGACAATGTGTCTCAAACAGGCGGTCACCTGAGTTCAAATTTGGGGACTGTTGAGCTGACAGTCGCTTTGCACTATGTTTTCAACACGCCTGAAGATCGCATTGTGTGGGATGTGGGGCATCAAACTTATCCCCACAAAATACTGACTGGTCGCCGCGAACGCATGCCCACACTGAGGCAAATGGGTGGATTGTCTGGTTTCCCACGGCGAGATGAAAGTGAATACGATACGTTTGGAACGGCGCACTCTTCCACCAGCATTTCTGCAGCCTTGGGCATGGCCATTGCGGCGCGTCAAAAAGGTGAATCACGGCATGCAATAGCCGTCATTGGCGATGGCGCCATGACGGCTGGCATGGCCTTTGAGGCCATGAACAATGCAGGCATTGAAGATTGCAAGTTGCTGGTGATCTTGAATGACAACGACATGTCGATCAGTCCACCCGTCGGCGCCTTGAATCGCTACTTGGCGCAACTCATGAGTGGACGTTTTTATTCAACCGCCAAGAACATGGGAAAAAATGTGTTGAAAGGCGCACCGCCTCTTTTTGAGTTGGCCAAGCGCTTTGAACAGCATGCCAAGGGCATGGTAGTGCCCGCCACCATGTTTGAACAATTTGGATTCAACTACATCGGCCCCATCGATGGCCACGATTTGGACTCACTGATTCCTACCCTTGAAAACATCAAACATTTGAAGGGCCCCCAGTTCCTGCATGTGATTACCAAAAAAGGGCAGGGTTACAGGCTGGCCGAAGAAGATCCTGTGAACTACCACGGTCCCGGTAAGTTCGACCCTAAAGTGGGCTTGGTACCTGCTGTCAAGCCAGCCAAACCTTCTTTCATGCACATCTTCGGTCAATGGCTTTGCGACATGGCGGCTGTCGACAAACGCTTGGTGGGTATCACACCCGCCATGCGCGAGGGCTCTGGCATGGTGGAGTTTCACAAGCGCTTTCCAGATCGTTATTACGATGTGGGCATTGCCGAGCAACATGCAATCACCTTTGCTGCAGGTTTGGCTTGTGAGGGTCTCAAGCCGGTGGTGGCCATTTACTCCACCTTCTTGCAGAGAGGTTACGACCAACTTATTCACGATGTGGCTTTGCAAAACTTGCCGGTGGTGTTTGCCTTGGACCGGGCCGGTTTGGTGGGGGCTGATGGGGCCACACATGCTGGCGCTTATGACATTGCCTTCTTGCGCTGTATTCCCAATATGTCGATTGCTTGCCCCAGTGATGAGAGGGAGTGTCGCTTGTTGTTGAGCACGGCCTATGCGCAAAATCATCCTGTGGCTGTGCGATATCCCCGCGGTGCGGGTGTTGGTGTCGCGGCGGGTACTGATTTAGACACGGTGCCTTTGGGCAAGGCCGAGCTTCGCCGAGAAGGCAACGGCCTGTGCATTTTGGCATTTGGCACCTTGCTTTACCCTGCGCTTGAAGTGGCCGAGAAATTGAACGCTACGGTGGTCAACATGCGGTGGGCGAAGCCTTTGGATGAGGCCATGATTTTGCAAATGGCTTCTAAGCACACCTGTTTGGTAAGCTTGGAGGATGCGTCTGTGATGGGCGGCGCGGGAAGCGCAGTGGGTGAGTTCCTGCAAAAATCAAACTTGCTGAAGCCCTTGTTATCATTGGGCCTGCCTGACCAATTCATTGAACATGGTGACCCAGCCAAGCTCATGGCACTGCAGGGTCTTGATGCCACAGGCATTGAGAAAGCGATTTTGAATCAATGGCCTGACATCAAGGTTTGATCTTGGTCAAGTCCAGAAGGGTAAACCCCTTCTGCAGGACAGTTCAATTTTTCTACAATCAATGGTTGTCATTTTCTCGGAGTCAATATGGATTTCTTGTTATCCCTGTCCAAAAGGATAGACCAATTCAGTGAGTGGGTTGGCCGCTGGGTGGCTTGGCTTGTGCTTGCCTCAGTGCTTGTCAGTGCAGGCAATGCCATTTCACGCAAGGCCTTCAACCTCAGTTCCAACGCTTTCCTTGAAATTCAGTGGTACATGTTTGCAGCGGTTTTCATGCTCGCTTCAGGCTACACGCTGTTGCGCCAAGAGCACGTGAAAATTGACGTGTTCTCAGGCCGGTTTTCCAAGAGAACTCAAATTTGGATCGACATTGCAGGCATTTGCTTGTTTTTATTTCCCTTTGTGATTTACATCATCACATTGGCCATGCCTTTGGTCATCAACGCTTTTATCACCAAGGAAATGTCTTCTAATGCTGGCGGATTGATGCGTTGGCCAGTGTTTGCCCTGCTGCCCTTGGGGCTTTTGTTTCTGGGCATTCAAGGTGTCTCTGAACTGATCAAGCGTTTTGCATTTTTGCAAGGCATGATTCCCGACCCCTCTAAAAAGCCAGGGGCCAAAACGCCCGAGGAAGAGTTTGCAGAATTCTTGTTGCAAAAAGAAGTGGCTGCCCGCGAATCGGCACAAATGGGAGTCCAAAAATGACTGAATTCTTGATCGCCAACATGGCGCCCATCATGTTCGCGTCGCTGATCATCTTTTTGATGTTCGGTTACGCGGTCACATTCTCATTGGCTGCTTGCGGCTTGTTCTTTGGTTTTGTAGGTGTTGAGTTGGGTGTCATTCAAGCCACCTTCTTGCAAAGTTTGCCGCTTCGCATGTTTGGCATCATGCAAAACGACACGTTGTTGGCCATTCCTTTCTTTACCTTCATGGGTTTGATTTTGGAGCGGTCCGGCATGGCAGAAGACCTGTTGGACACCATCGGCCAATTGTTTGGTCCTATTCGAGGTGGCTTGGCCTATGCTGTCATTTTGGTGGGTGCCATGTTGGCCGCCACCACGGGTGTGGTAGCGGCTTCCGTTATTTCCATGGGCCTCATTTCCTTGCCCATCATGTTGCGATACGGCTATGACCGCCGCGTGGCGGGGGGGGTGATTGCCGCCTCGGGTACTTTGGCACAAATCATCCCGCCTTCCTTGGTACTGATTGTGTTGGCCGACCAATTGGGCAAAAGCGTGGGCGACCTTTACAAAGGGGCTTTCATCCCAGGCTTTGTCCTGACAGGTCTGTATGTGGGCTACATTCTTCTGGTTAGTTTCATCAAGCCTCAATGGGTTCCTGCATTGCCTGCAGAAGCTAGAACCATCAGGGAAACAGATGGCACTTCTGGTCTCCGCTCCTTGTCCATTCTGACCATTTTCTCAGTGGCCATTGCGGTAGCCTTTGCCAAATGGTTGCCAGACACCACGCCGCTTGACGAAACCATTGTGGTTTCTATGTGTGTCGGTGTGGGTTTTGCCTTCTTTGCAGCCCTCATTAACAAAATTACCAAGATGGGTTTGTTGTCTAACATGGCCGAGCGCGTGACCTTTGTGCTCATTCCACCTTTGGCACTTATTTTCTTGGTGCTGGGTACGATTTTCTTGGGTATCGCAACCCCCACAGAAGGTGGTGCGATGGGTGCTGTGGGTGCGTTGGTTATGGCCATTGCGCGCAACCGCATTGACATGAAACTCATTCGCCAAGCCATGGACTCCACCATGAAGCTGTCTTGCTTTGTGTTGTTCATTCTGATTGGTGCCACCGTGTTCAGCTTGGCATTCCAAGGCGTTGACGGTCCCATTTGGGTGGAACACTTATTGACAGGCCTGCCTGGCGGTCAATTGGGTTTCTTGATCGTCGTCAACATTTTGGTGTTCGTGCTGGCCTTCTTCTTGGACTTCTTTGAGCTGGCTTTCATCATCATCCCGCTCATTGGCCCCGTGGCTGAAAAGTTGGGCATTGATTTGGTTTGGTTTGGTGTTTTGATTGCGGTCAATATGCAAACCTCCTTCATGCACCCACCCTTTGGTTTTGCATTGTTCTACTTGCGCAGTGTGGCCCCTGTTGAAGATTACATCGACAGGATCACTAAAAAGCCCATTAAGAAAATCACCATTGAGCAAATCTACTGGGGTGCTGTGCCCTTTGTGATCATTCAAGTCATCATGGTGGGATTGATCATTGCCTTTCCAGGCTTGGTGTCCAGTGGCCTCACCAAAGAGCCCACCGTTGACGCTGAAGCTGTGCTGATGCAGATGCGTGAAGACACGACTTCGGATGCAACGGAGTCAGCTAAAACAGAGGCAGAAGGCGAACAGGTCGATCCGGTCAAGGCTCTGCTGGAGTCGATGAAGGAAGAGCAAGGCAAGAAGCCTTGATGACCTAAGTTGCCGACAACAAAAAACCCGCCTAGGCGGGTTTTTTGTTGAACTGATTGAAAGCTGCTTTTGTGGGCAGCCCAGTCTGATCAAAGCTTTTGTGATTCCATAAAGTTGTTCATGCGTGACTCAGCCAAGCTGAACCACTGGTTGGCTTCACGGCGGTAATTAGAGTAGTCAGCGTAGATTTTTTTCCACTCAGGGTTGGTATTGCTCAAGTTGGAATAAACTTCTTGTGAAGACTTGAACGCTGCGTCCATCACATCTTTAGGGAAGGCACGCAGTTTGGCGCCTTGACCAATGAGTGCCTTCAGTGCAGCTGGGTTTTTGTAGTCGTACTTGGCTTGCATGTCGGTGTGTGCATAGGCGGATGCGCATTCAACAATGGCCTTGTACTCGCTGGACAAACCATCATAAGCCTTTTGGTTGACATACAAAGCCAACTGTGGGCCCACTTCCCAGAAGCCAGGGAAGTAGTAGTTAGGAGCCACTTTGTTCAGACCCAATTTCAGATCGTCATAAGGTCCCACCCACTCGGCGGCGTCAATGGTGCCTTTTTCGAGGGCTTGGTAAATCTCGCCACCAGGAATGTTTTGGGGCACAACACCCAGAGGCTCCAAAACTTTGCCGCCGAAACCACCCACGCGGAACTTCAAGCCTTTCATATCTTTCAAAGATTTGATCTCTTTGCGATACCAGCCGCCCATTTGAACGCCAGTGTTGCCCATGGGAAAATTCACAATGCCGACTTTGGCGTAGAACTCACGGAACAGCTTCAAGCCATTGCCTTCGTACATCCAAGCGGTCATTTGACGGCTGTTGAGGCCGAAAGGAATGGCGCAATCCAGGGCGTATGTGGGGTCCTTGCCGAAGAAGTAGTAAGGCGCGGTGTTGGCCATTTCAACGGTGCCATTGGACACGCCGTCGAGCACGCCAAACGCAGGCATCAATTCGCCAGCAGCATGGGTGGTGATGGTGAACTTGCCACCAGACAATTCGCTGACTTTTTTAGCAAACACGTCGCAAACACCGAACAATGTGTCCAATGATTTGGGGAAGCTCGACGCAATGCGCCAGCGCAATGTGGCTTGAGCGTGGACTGCAGGAGCTACGCCTGCGGCCAAGACGCCAGCAATGCCGGCATTTTTAATAAGGGAACGACGATCCATGGGGTGCACTCCGGAAGTCTGGGTTGATGAATTCAGGACGCCAAGGCGACACTGATGACTGGGGCAGTCATGAACGTATTGTAGGAAATTTGCAACTCCCTTTTGGCGAGGGTTTTCCCTTCGATCGATCAATGTTTGATCTGGGGTGCTTTTCTGGGCTTCAAAGCCCACCAAGGGAGTTCTTTTCTGAGGGAGTGAACATTGCCCGATTGATTCACGTGGTAGCCCAACATGTCTTGAAGCGTCGTTTGCCACGCTGAACTGGCAAGGTGGTTTCTGAGGGCCTGGACGGGCGGGGCGTCTAGGGCGCTTTTGAGGCAGACCAGCCAATAGTTTTCGCTGACCAATGGCACAAAGTCGAGTCCGAGGGTCAAGGCGGCACTTTCGATGGCCAGTCCGGCATCTGCTTGGCCCGATGCAATGCAGTTGGCCACGGCACTGTGAGACAGTTCCTGGTATTCGTAGCCAATGAGTTGATCTGCAGCCAAGCCTTGATTGGCCAACAATTCATCAAGAAGCAGGCGCGTACCCGTCCCGAGCCCCCGATTGACGTACCGAAGGCGCTTGGCCATCACATCTTGCAAAGATTGAATGTTCAAAGGGTTGCCCGATTTGACCAAAAGCCCTTGGGTGCGTTGAGCGAAACCAATCAGTTTGTGCTGCCCTGGTTTGAGGAGGGGTTTGTAGGTTTGCGCTGAAAGACTGTTGAGTTTGGGTTGACTCAGTGTGTGAAAGCCAGCCAACTCACAACGACCTTCATTCAGCGCTCTGACGGCATCAACGCTGCCGCAAAATCGGATGTCCAAATGGAGTGCTTGAGCCGCAGTGAATTCGCGCAGCCTCACTAGGGCATCGTCGTGGCTGGCATACAGCGTAAGCAAGTGAGCCTCGGGGTCAAAGGCCACAGCAAAGGTCCGTTCTAGCTCTGCCATCAAGGCTTCAATGGGCGCGGCCAAGCGGGCCTGAGCTTGTCTTTCTGCCCAAAGGAGTTTGCTGGCAAATTCAGACAGCTCTGCAGGCATGCCCTTTTCCCAAACGATTAAGTTTTGATTAAGCCTGACTTCCCATTTTTTCAACTCTCCCCAAACATGCCGATACGACATGCCCAAAGATTTGGCAGCAGCGGCAATCGACCCTCGCTCACGCACAGCCTGCAACAAGTCCATGAGGGCATTGCGCAGCAAAGCTTGTTGGCGCTGTTTGGGAAGATCGGCTGCATTCAGAGCTGAATTCTCAGATCCCAAGTTGTATGAAAGTTCAATTTTTGACACCACTTAAGTGTGCCTCATTTATGGCTTGTTTTTGCTTTGAAGGTGGCCCACCTATGCATGCCATTTCATAGCTGAACACCCGCGTAGTTCAGGGTATTTAAAAGGTTTAGCATCGGCGCACTTCCTTCTTTGTATGAATACTTTTTTAGACAGCGTCCTCACTGCAGTTCAGTTGATCAGCGCCTTTGATCCTGGTCTTTGGGCCATTGCGGGTCGCTCTTTAGGGGTGAGTGCCACAGCGTGCTTCATTGGTTGCCTGATCGGTATTGCCTTGGGCAGTTTTTTGGGGGTCTCTAAGTTCACAGGACGCGGCTTTGTGCTTACCCTGCTGAACACATTGTTAGCGCTGCCCTCCGTGGTGGTGGGTCTGGTGATTTATTTGCTTCTGTCTCGCACAGGGCCACTGGGTTTTCTGGGGTGGCTCTTCAGTTTCAAAGCCATGGTCTTGGCGCAGGTGGTGCTGGTGGTACCCGTTGCGGCGGCATTAAGTCGCCAAGTGGTGGACGACGCAGAGAGTGCCTATGGCGAGCAATGGCGATCTTTGGGTGCAGGCAATGCGTTCAGATGCATTTTGCTCGCCTGGAACGAACGATTCGCATTGCTCACCATTGTGGTGGCTTGCTTTGGTCGTGCTATTTCCGAGGTGGGCGCCGTCATGATTGTGGGCGGCAATATCGAGGGCTTTACCCGCGTGATGACCACCGCCATTGCACTTGAAACCAGCAAGGGTGATTTGCCTTTGGCGTTGTCCTTGGGAATTATTTTGCTGGGCATTGTGGGTTGTTTGAATGGCTTGCTGTCGCTCTTCAGGTATTGGCAGGATCAGTCACAGCAAAAAGATCAAAACAGCTTGCGAGGGTGGGTGGCATGAGCGCATTGTTGTCACTCCGTCACGTCACTCTGAATTTAGGGGGTGTGCAGGCACTGCAAGACATCTCCCTTGATATTTTTCAAGGAGAGCAAGTGGCATTCATTGGCGCCAATGGCTCTGGAAAAAGCACCTTGCTTCGACTTTTAAATGGCTTGCATCAGCCCACGCAAGGCTCGCTTCATTTGGCCAACTGCCGTCAAGCCATGTTGTTTCAAAGGCCGCACATGTTGCGAGCCAGCAGCTTGAACAATGTGGCCATCGGCTTGTGGCTAGATCGAAGTCTTCAGCTTCACTGGGCTGCGTGCAAGCAACATGCGCTAGAGGCGCTGTCGGTGGTGGGTTTGTCGGGTGTGGCCAACCAAAATGCGGCCACTTTATCGGGGGGGCAGCAGCAACGACTGGCCTTGGCGCGTGCATGGGCGCGTGAACCCGAACTGTTATTTCTAGACGAACCCACTGCCAGTTTGGACCCTCCTGCCAAGCGAGAAGTGGAGGCCTTGGTCCACCAACTCATCAAGCCGCAAGCTCAGCAAGTAGCCACCACGCTGGTGTTTGCCAGTCACAACTTAGGCCAGGTGAAGCGTTGGGCCAGTCGCGTGATTTACTTAGAGCAAGGCAAGGTACAAGCCGACCTGCCCACCGCAGAATTTTTCAATGCAGATTGTTTGAAACAACACAGTCAGCAAGCTTTTTTATTTCTGCAAGGAGAAACTTAATGCGTTCAATTTTCAAAATCTCACCTGTCGCACACAAACTGTGGCATGTGGCTTTAGGCCTTGTCATGACAGGTTTGACGACTCACGCTATGGCCCAATCCATTGTGATGTCGTCTACCACTTCTACAGAGCAATCTGGTTTGTTTGGTTACTTGCTGCCAGAGTTCAAAAAGGCCGCAGGCATTGACATCAAAGTCGTAGCGCTGGGAACCGGTCAAGCGCTTGATATGGCCCGCAGGGGCGACGCTGATGTGGTGTTTGTGCACGATCAACCTGCCGAAGAAAAATTTGTAGCGGAAGGTTTTGGCCTTAAGCGATTTGCTGTGATGTACAACGATTTTGTGGTGGTGGGGCCGCAAGCCGATCCTGCCAATGTGAAGGGTAATGACATTGTGGTGGCCTTGAAAAAAATCTCTTCAAGCAATGCAAGCTTTGTATCTCGCGGCGACAAGAGTGGCACCCATGCGGCTGAGTTGAGATTTTGGACGCAAGCAACTTTGTCAGATAAAAAAGGGAGTGGATACAAGGAATGCGGTTGTGGCATGGGCCCCGCACTGAACATTGGTGCGTCCACAGGTGCTTATGTGTTAACCGACCGCGGCACTTGGTTGAATTTTAAAAACAGAGCTGACTTGAAGGTTTTAGTAGAAGGGGATGCCAAACTTTTCAATCAATATGGTGTGATGGTGGTGAACCCCGCCAAGCACGCCCATGTGAAGCAAGGGGATGCTCAAAAATTTGTGGACTGGATTGTTTCTGCCAATGGGCAAGCGGCCATTGCGGCCTACAAAATTGGCGGCGAGTCTGTTTTCTTCCCCAACGCAGGCAAGTGATTGCTTAAGTTGAACGCCCAGTAAAGCAAACCGGCGCAGAAGGATCAATGGGAGGTCCTTCGTGCGCGTTTTTAGCGTGCGCCACGTCCATGTCTCTCGGCAGGGGCACACCATTTTTCACTGCCAAGACTTCGGCCATGATGCTGACCGCAATTTCTGCAGGTGTTTTGCTGCCGATGTAAATGCCAATGGGGCCGCGCAGTCTGACCAATGAGGCTTGTGTTTGATCGAAGTGCTCGATCATGCGCTGCTGACGCAAAATGTTGTTGCGCCTGGAGCCTATGGCGCCAATGTAGAAGGCTTCTGTTTCCAGTGCGGCCAGTAAAGCCAGATCGTCTAGCTTGGGGTCGTGCGTCAGGGCAATCACGCAGCTGCGTCTGTCGGGTTTGAAGCTTTGGATCAAATCGTCGGGCATGTCTTTTTTGACGGACACCCCTGAAACTGACCAGGCACCGCGATACTCTTCTCGAGGATCACACACTGTAACGGCAAACCCGCTGAACAATGCCATGGTGGCCAAGTACTCGGTCATTTGGCCGGCGCCAATCAGCAGCATTCGGTACTCGGGACCAAAGGTGTTGATGAGTTGCTGCTCATCGATCTGAAGTTCGCTGGGCGCATCACTTGCTTGGAGACTGACTTTGCCATTGCAGAGTTGTGTGATGCGTTGGGTCAGTTGTCCTTGTTCGAGAGATTGAATGAGCTGGGTCAGACTTTCCGCGCTTGGATTGAACTCCAGCAAGAGCTCTAAGGTGCCGCCACAAGGCAAACCAAATCGATGCGCTTCATCTGCGCTGATGCCATATTTTAAAAGGACGGGTGGGCTGTCAACAATGGCGTTGGCCTTGCTGTATTGGGCAATGAGGTCGTCTTCAATGCAGCCACCTGACACGGAGCCCACCACGGCGCCTGTTTCGCACAGCGCCATGATGGAGCCGACGGGGCGGGGTGATGAACCCCAAGTGCGAACCACGGTGGTTAACAAGGCGCGCTGCCCAGCTTCACGCCAAGTTTTGAGCGTTCTTAAAACAACGATGTCTAGGTTTTCCATGATGCCGATCAGGATGCAGTTTGCTTTGAATTAGCGAACCAAATACCAAACAGCACCTGCGCCCACCAGCAAAGCCAACCAAATCCAAGTGGGCACTGAACCCGAAGTTGGCGCGGCTTCAGTTGGAGAAAGTGCGTTTGCTGCCTCGTTGCCAGGGTATTTGGCTTGCAGTGATTCGTCAAACCGCTTGAAAAAATCTTCGGCCAATGATTTGGCCGCGCCATCGATGAGCCGCTGACCCAGTTGGGCCAACTTGCCACCCACTGTGGAGTGCACTGTGTATTTCAATTCACAGCCTTCAGCATGGGGATGCAGAGAAACTTGCGATTCGCCTTTGCCAAAACCTGCAACGCCGCCTTGCGCTTCAAAATTCAAAGCGTAGGAATTGGGTGCTTGAATGTCAGACAATGTGACCTTGCCAGTGAACTTGGCAGAGACAGGCCCAATTTTGATGGCTACACCAACCTTGTAAATGTTGGCTTCTGTCAGTTCAAACTTGTCGCAACCAGGGATGCAAGATTTCAAAATTTCAGGATCGTTCAGTGCATCCCAAGCCTGCGCTTGTGTGACGTGTAAAACGCGTTGACCTTGCATGTCCATGAGGGGGAACTCCTATTTTGTTTTTAACAGCTTGGACAAGGCACTTGCCAGTTCTTCCAAGCGCGATAAATTGTGAATGGCCAGCATGCCATCGACATGCCGATTCAAGACTTTCGCACCAGTTGCCAAAGGAGCGTAACCCTCAAATCGCAAGAGAGGGTTGAGCCAAAGCAAAGAACGGGTCCGTCGTTTGAGCCAAACAATCTCCGAGTCTAGCGTTTCTGAAAGGCCTGTGTCCAAACCATCGCTGATGAGCAACACCACTGTGCGCCTGCCCGTGAGTTTTTTGGCTTGAGACATTCTGAATTGTTGCAAGGATTTTCCAAGTTGCGTGCCACCCGCAAAGTCTTGAATTTGCAGGTTGGCTTGTGCCAGCATGTCATCGGTGTCGCGCAGTTTGAAGGCGGTATTCAAATCGGTCAGACCGGTGCCAAAAGCGTAGATTTGTCGAGGCGTCTCCCTGGTGGCTTGATGCAGAAAGGCCAGAAGCAGTCTTGCGTAGCGTTCCATAGAGCCTGAGATATCGACCAAAATTAACAGGGGCAGCGGTTGCGCTTTGCGGCACAAGCGTGGCAAAGACAAAATATCACCATCTTGCCGCGCCGCCAATTGCATGGTTTTAGCCCAATGGATGCGTTCTCCTCGGCCGCCTGCGTGCGTTCTGCGTCCTTGAATTTGGGGCAGTGGCAAGGGGACTTGTCTGGCCAAGCGCTCAACCAGATTGAATTCGCTGGCGCTTAAGCCTTGGAAATCGGCTTGCTGCAAACGTTCTCTGTCGCTCGCACTCATGGCCGCGTCAAACTTCAACTCATCTTCTTTCGGCTTTTTGGGATCGTTGTGTTTGTTTTTTGCTGCCAAGGCTTCTTGAACGCGTGATTTTCGAGGCACACCAGGTGTGGCGGTGGGTGCTTTGGGAAGCAGTTGTGAGAGAAGCTGCCGCGTGAGTTCAGGGTCTCGGAAGAATGCTGAAAACATTTGGTCAAACACCACCAAGTCTTCTTGTCGACTGACCAAACAAGCTTTGAGCGCAGCCGATAAATCGTCTTTGCGCTCGACACCAATGAGTTGTGTTGATTCAATGGCCAAGCTGATGCGCGAAGCATCAACAGGGAGGCCAGCCCTTCGCAAGGCACGTGCAAAACCCATGATGTTGTCACTGAGTTTTCCGCTTCGCGCATCTCCTAACAGCATGATGGCCAGGCTTTGCGTTAAA
>CANJOS010000049.1 GCA_947476015.1 Comamonadaceae bacterium
GACCATCAGATTGGGAGGTTGATCGACTATCTCAAATCAATCAACCAACTAGACAACACAGCCATTGTGCTTATTTCAGATAACGGTGCATCAGGGGAAGGCGGCCCAACTGGTGCTGTCAACATCCGCCGACACATGAGCATGGAGAAAGAAACAGTCGAATATGGCCTAGAGCATATTGAGAAGATTGGCAGCGAATATTCATTTCCTCACTATCCCATGGGTTGGGCGCAGGCTTCCAATACACCCCTGAAATGGTTCAAGCGAAATACACATGGCGGGGGCATCCGTGCTCCGCTGGTGGTGCACTGGCCAGCACGTATAAGCGATCGGGGAGGTATTCGTCACCAGTACCATCACGTCAGCGATCTGGTGCCAACACTCCTGGACACCTTGGATGTGCGTCCACCCGAAGTACACCAAGGTCATGAACAGCTACCGCTTCATGGCATCAGCATGGCTTACTCCTTCGACCAAGCCAATGAACCGACACGCAAACAGACGCAACACTTCGAGATGGCTGGCGACCGCGCAATCTGGCAGCAAGGTTGGAAAGCTGTGACACGACACAACAAGGGCGAAGATTTCGACGAGGACCGATGGGAGCTTTACCACTTAGATCAGGACTTTGCTGAATTGCATGATTTGGCTGAAAAGCATCCAGATAAGTTGCAAAAACTTGTCGAACTGTGGTGGGAAGAAGCACATCGCTATGGCGTGCTGCCCCTGGACGATCGCGATGTCGAACGATCTTTAGAGTGGTCGCGCAAACAGGTGCCAAGGCGCTTTGAATTACAGCCTGATATGGCCCGCCTAGACCGGCAACTGGTTCCACCCATCAACGATCGAAGCTGGCGTATGAGTGCACAGCTGCGAGGAGTTAAGCCGGATGCGAGCGGAATTGTGGTGGCTTGCGGGAGTCGCTTTGGAGGCTACCAACTCCATTGCCAAAACAAAAAGGCTGTTTTCACCTATGCAGTGCACGAGAGCCTCATGCATCGGCTGGAAGTTGAGCTGCCATTGGGTGATGCACTATTGGAGGTGGCCTTTGTACGAACTGGGGAACGCTCTGGAAAATTTGATATTTGGGCCAATGGCTCGCATGCAGGGTCGGCACTAGTTAAGCGAACTTGGTTAATTTTTGGCATGACAGGCGGATTGACTTGCGGTCATGGCAACAACCCTGTGACCGATGAATGCTTGCCGCCAAACGTGGTGAAAGGTATGCGCTTGGAAAAGGTAGTTATAGAAGTAGATGCCGATTCACAGGCGGAAACTAATTCTTATGGCGCAATCCTTCAGGAGCAATGAGATAACTCTCACATTTAAGAAATTAGCCCATCTGTAATCAATTGGCGTGAATTACCAATTCATTTAACAACTGATTCGGGCGAATATAAGAAATCTCATTCATTGAAAAAATATTTACGGTGACTTGTAAAAAAATTGATCTACATTAAAAATTTAAACTTACAGCCTCAACAACCTGATAATCATCTTCTACGATTGGCATCCAGCGCCACTTGTCAAACGTGGTGCAAGCATGGGAAATACCAAATCCAACCACTTGCCCCATCTCGGGATGCTCATCCTCAGGGGATAAGGCGTTGTACTTCAAATAAGCATGCTGATCATTAAGCTGGGTAATCACCCAATGATCAGGGACCGCACTTGTTTGCTTGTCTCCGAAATTTAAGCGCCAAATCGGTTGAGGCAAATCTAAGTCAAAAGAAACATCGCGCTTGCCCATGGTGAGCAATGCCAATCCGAGTTCAGGACAAGACTGAACACCCGCAATCAGCTCAATCGCAGGGCGCAGGGTCTCTTGCAATTGCAATCTATGAGCTATGCACTTCATCGATTTTTCATAATGGTGATGATCGTGCGTCAAGTAACAACCTGACCTCAAAATACAGCGCGTCTTTGTTTTTAATGAAGGCTTCAAATATTGAGCCACCAGATCAAAAACAGCCGAACCACCTGCAGTAATCAATACTTCCTCGTTCTCAAACCACTGGTTGTGTTCACAAGCCAACGCCAGTTGATTCACACGCGCCATCAATTGAGCAACACCCGCTTGGTCGTGGGCATGGTTGCAAGTCACCAATCCACCCTCATAGCATTCAATGCCAGACAAAACGAGCGCAGGACTTTGATGAATCGCTTGCGCCAACTCCAAACCTTGTGCATGTGTTCGACAACCGGTACGGTGTCCATCGATTCCAACTTCCAATAAAACGTTGAAAATAGTTGTAGACTTTTTTTTCAATTTCCATTGTTCAATTGTTTTTATTTGCTTGAGAGAATCAACTAAAAAAAATATTTTTAATTTTGAATTGGCAACCAGAAATTGACTCAATGAATCGAGATCAATGGATTGAAATACCTGATTGGCGATGATGATATTTTGAATGCCACACCGCACGCCAACGCTCGCTTGAAAAACATTGGCAAATGAAATGCCCCATGCGCCTGCAGATATTTGCTTAGCGTACAACTCAGGCGACATGGTTGTTTTACCGTGAGGTGCAATATCGATGCCTCGATCAAGACAAAAATTTTTCATCCACTGCAAATTATGATCAAGCGATGAATTTTTGAGAATGGCCAAGGGAAGCGACAAATCACCCCTGAGCACGTTCCATTGATATTGCTTTATATCAGCCATCTCGATAGCTGGATAGTGCGCTGGATATCCTTTAAAGGATGAATTCAATTGCATGTTATTGACTTTCAAAAAAGCTTGCAACGTTATAATGATTTATATAACAATCATAGACAAAATTACCAAGGAGAATTCATGCCAGTCGAAATGTTGGGCGCATCCCCTATTGCCTCTGATCGTTTAGCAAGACCCCTATCGCCTGCGACCCGCGCAGGTGATTTTGTTTTTGTTTCGGGTCAGGTGCCCACGAATGACCAAGGTGAAGTGGTTCAGGGGGGTATTGAAGCCCAAACACGACAAGTCTTTGCGCGAATCAAACAAGCATTGCAGCTGGCTGGGTGTGATCTATCTGATGTTTGCAAGGTTAATGTTTGGCTTGACGATGCGCGTGACTTTGGAAGCTTCAATCGAGTCTACATGGAATGTTTTGGCGATCATCGACCTGCACGCTCAACAGTCGAAGCCCGATTAATGATCGATGCAAAAGTTGAAATCGACGTCACAGCATACAAAACTCAATAAAACATAGCACGTGAGTTTGACTTAGTCAAAATATACAAATATTGGACTGCTCCAAGCCATGTGCCCATCAATTTGACGCACGCGTATCCAATACGCATTCCATCCCTTTTTGTAGGCTTCGTCCTTAAACTCAAATTCACCATTGGGTGAAGGCATTTGCGTAGGCAAACGTAAAACCTCTAATTCTCGCAAGGGATCCACGTCTTTGATACACAGGGGGTTTACTGACAACTCACCCCACCCAACTGATGAGCTAATCTGAGGAGTTGTAATTGTCAACACTGCATCTTGATCTGCATTCACTTGAACAATGACACCATCCCAGTCTCCTCCCGTTTTTGATTTCCACTCAATTCTTTGATCTGAAAAAACAGAAATTCCTTCATCTGGCGTATCCATTGAATAGTTTTTCGCTGATTCAAACCTACCCTTTGATAAATTCACAGATCCATCCCACACCATGCGCGCCTTTGAAAAATTTCCAGGCCTGGTAGCACCTTTCCAAGCGATACGCACAAGATTTGATTTTTCTTGAAAGCAATCAAAAAATTGATGCGTCTGGATGATTTCGGTTCCTCTAAAAAAATCAATTGACTCTAAAGGGGCTGTGCCTTGAATGGTACAGCTGAATGTGGGTGCATGCGTTGCTTTAAATTCCGTACCCATTTCATGCAAGCCAGCATTAAAGGTTAAGCGAATTCTTTCACCTGTCGTTGCATAGCAATGTCGATTTTTTAATGCAAATAAAAGTTCAGTGCGAGTTAAATTTGGCATAGGAACAGCAACAAGGCCGCTGCGAACATTACGAACCAGCTGATGTCCCGGATGACTGGTACCTGGACGCCCATCTACACCGTCACTACCCGCTATCACGCCAACACGGTATCCGCGACTGAGTGCCTCAAAATAGAACCATTCTGATGTGGCATGGGTTGAATGAATTTCCACCAAACGCTCCAAGGCAGGATTAAATTGACTCAAATCTGTTGTTCGCCCCCCCACATGCAAGGCAATCAATACATCTTTATCTTGATAATGCCTATGCAAATCTGGCGCAGTTGGCAAATCCGAATCAAGGTCGGAAACATCCATGATGTATTCATGACTACACCGAGTGATCGGCGCTTGATCGCCTGAAAAATAAAGATTTCGATCGCCGCCTTTTTCAGTACTCGCAGACCATTCAAGACCTAGTAAGGTCACAAAATCTTTCGATTGATTGAATTTTTTAGTAATGTCTTGCGTCTCTTGCCACTCGTTTTGCGTTACCAAAAAACAATTAGCCTGATGACTCGAGAAATTCAAGCGAGCAAAATCTTTTGCATGTGAAAAATAATCATCTACTGTTCTTGCACCGCAGCCCACAAGACTTTGACCATGAATATCACCCCAGAAAATTTTATTTTTCGGCTGATGCGCATGAACTTGAATAGGATTTGAAAAAACCAAAGGCAAAACACCACTCACAGATAATTGCCGTGTTCCGAATTGATCGATGCGCACAGGCCACACAACAACGCCTTCTATGGGATGTACTGGCTGACCCACCCAATCGGCGCCATCCATTTGTGGCGGTGTACAAAGTTTTGCAGGATTGCACCATTGATCTTCAATGCGAAGCGCAATATCAAATATTTCCCCTGCCACTACATCTGTAGGTCCAATCAAAGTCCATACGTGCGCCACATCGGCAACTATTTTCTGTTCGTAGCGATTAATTTCACACCACGGCTGCTCGGACGACTGAAAACGTAGAGAGATAGGCGAAGCAGTTTCATAAAAGGTTTGCGCTCGCATACCTAGAGAGCCCAAGCAAGTATCCCCTAATGTGATTTCAATCTGCTGACCCTTCTCGATGCGATCAAGTAACTCAATTTCAAAAACATGATCGAATGGATGCCAATCAATACTTCGGTAATTTTTCCACCGCAATGAACACTCAGCACTTGTTTTGATGCGGGTATAGCCCAAACCTTGGGGATCGTGACATTGCGGCGCATCCCAATCGCAAGGCCATCGCCAAACCAAAGCGATGCGTGAATGCACGGGCATTGCTTGTTGAAATGCTTGAATTGTCACAACCCATGTTGTGGGCAAACCTGCAACAACTTGTTCAGGCGACTTCCATTGAACATGAAAGGCCTGCGCATTCAATAATGGCGATAGTGGAAATCCACTCATTTTTTACGCTTCAAGTGTGGTTGCAAAGATAGGTTTTTGACCTGGAGCAGGAGAATACCCAAAGTCCCCTCGCTCAATCAGCGCAGCAACGCCACCATTTTTCTCTATCTTTGCTTTCTGATCCGCAAAGGCTTTTGCACTAACGGCTTCAGGATTAATTATTTTTCTAAGCTCTCCCTCCATCATTGCAACTGTTGAAGCGTATTTAGGGTCACTTCCCAAATCACGCGTCTCGCCTCGATCGCTTTCTAAATCAAATAACTCAGGCGAATATCCAACGTAATGGATATATTTCCAACGTCCTTTTCTTAAAAGGTACATGGCTGTAATTGATGCCGCTGCATGGTATTCACCCAAAACAGCTCTTTCGGGTTGTTCATGATGCGCAATGTCTACAAGCGATTGTCCTGGTAATTTTTTTTCAACATCATCTAATTGCAGACCCACACTTTGAACAATTGTTGGATAAATATCAACCAAGCTGACAGGTGTTTTTGAGTGATGTCCTTTTGGAATTCCTGGACCAGAAATAATCATTGGAATCGCTGCAGCTTCTTCGTAATGTACCGATTTGCCCCACAAGTGCCGATTGCCCAAATTGTCTCCATGATCGGTACTGTAGATGACGCGCGTCGAATCTGCCAATCCCGCGCTTATTAAACAGTCTAAAACTTTTCCAATGTTGTCATCCAGAAAGCTCACCATTCCATAGTATGCAGCCAATGCTACTTTTACCTTCTCTGCTGTAAAACCATCGTCATAGTTCATGCAACGCTTAAGTGCTGCTACAACAGGGTGTTTAGGAAAGTGCTCAGGACCATAAAGTCTTGGCATAGGAATGGAATCAACAGGGTACATATCATAAAATTCTTGCGGAGCAATCAATGGAAAATGAGGCTTCACAAACGAAACAAATAACGTCCATGGTTTGGTTTGTTTTTTTGCTAAATGCGTTAACCAGTGTATGGTTGCATCGCGAATATTTCTATCGTAATTTGCATAAGTTGATTCACCAGGTCCTGCGTCTTTTGCTAAATCTTTGCTACCGCCACGCTCGGCAGGAACAGGCGCGCGAATCAAGCCTAGCAAATCACCTTGGCCGTCAATCACGTGCAATGGGATAATTTCTTCGACAAATCCATTGTCATCATCTGCACTTCGAAAATGTAATTTTCCGATAGACATGGTGTGATGACCTGCATCACGCAAACGATGCGCCCAACTGCGCATTGTCCCGTCATAAGCGTGAGCATTATCCCAGCACTGATTTTCTGCCACATGCGTACCCGTATGCAAACTGGCGCGCGCTGGCACACAGATCGGACAGTTGGTATATGCTGCATCAAACCGTGTGCCACCTGCTGCCAATCGATCAAGGTTGGGAGTTTTAATAAATGGATGACCGTAACAGCCTGTTACATCTCGCGTATGCTCATCCGACAATATGAATAAAACGTTGGTAGGTTGTGAACTCATAAAAAGCCTTGTTTGTGATGTGTTAGAAAATTGAAAAAACCTTGCACGAAAAATGGAAGAGTGTATTTTTCGATAGAAAAAATAAAGAGTTTGTGTTAATCTAAATAAAAAAATGGGTGGCCTGATGAAGCAAACAAAAAAAATTGGTTGTAGTCTGATTGTGTTAGCGGCGATTTGTTTTCAAACAATTGCCTGCGCACAAAGTTATCCTAACAAGCCCATTCGTTTGGTTGTAGGAGATGCGCCAGGCGGATCCCCCGATACTTTGGGTCGCATCTTGGCTCAAAAAGTGTCTGAACGTGTGGGGCAACCCGTTGTGATTGACAACAAAGCAGGTGCATCTGGTATTGTTGCAGCAGAAATTGTGGCTAAAGCCCCTGCTGATGGTTACACCCTTTTGCTCAATACCACCTCGTTGTGGGCCATATTGCCTAATCTTAAAAAGAATCTGCCCTACGACAACACTAAAAGTTTTGTACACATCACCCAAATTGCAACGGCAGCTAATGTGATGGTAATTAATCTGAAACACCCTGCAAAAACTTTGAAAGAATTGGTTCAATACGGAAAAGCAAATCCTGGCAAACTCAACTATGCATCGGCTGGCATCGCTTCTCCAGCACATTTGGCAGGTGAAATGCTGGGACTGTATGCCGACATCAAAATGACGCATGTGGCCTACAAAGGTGCTGGCCCTGCTTTGCTCGATGTGATTGCAGGTAATGTGGATTTCATCATTACGTCTCCCATTGCTGCGGGGCCCCATATGAATAGCGGAAGGGTCAGAGCACTTGGAACCACTGGGACACAAAGAAACCCTGCGTTGCCCGATTTGCCTTCCATGTCTGAAGCCGTTTCGGGCTATGACATATCGCAATCTTGGGGATTGTCGGCTCCTGCAGGTACGCCCGCTGATGTGATTCAATTGCTTCATACAGAGTTTGAGCGCGCATTAAAACTACCCGATGTACAAGAAAAGATACGCTCAACGGGTGCTCTAGCGATTGGAAACTCACCACAAGCATTTGAAAGCTTCATGGCCAACGAAAGAAAAAGATTGGGGGAAGTGATTGCTAAAACCGGCATTGTTTTATCCGACTGATTTTGCACTTTTGGGTAATGATTTGACGAGTGGTCCACCTTTCGGTTGTTGGACACGCTCAGGGTAACCATCCGTAATCAGCGGGGTAATACGTAACAATCTTTGATCAAAAGTTTGTATTTCATTTGCCCCATCCAATACAGAAAAACTACTTTTGTAAATTCTTTTTTGATCGTGTTCAAGCATGATGATTTCATTTTTTTCTAATGAATCATTGCGAGAGCCCCAATGAGAGGTGGCAGGTTCAATTCCAAAACCATAAACACCTTCACCCAAGCCTTGCCATTGTTGCAAGCATCGAAAAGCCTCAGCGTCAAACTCATACACCAAGCCCAGCCCCAATCGATCATTGATCAATGCAGTGGGTACACGTCCATTCTGTTCGGCCCGATACTCATGATCAAACACTTGTTGAACAAATCGAGATTGAGGTGCAGGCTGAATTCGATAATTGGCTTGCTGAAGTTGCTTTGACATATTAGCGGCCAATGTACGAGTAATTGGCGCGGCAAATCGAGAGTTTTCATCAAGCAAAGGCCAACCCAAGTTGATGTGATAGAGCAACATATGTGGCGTACTTGAAAAGCCATGATTCTGAACGGTATCCGTGAAATGAATAGTCGATGAACCCAATTGAACTTCGATCCGCCTTGTCAAACTGAGATACTCGCCCATGACTTGAACTTGCGATACCATTCCTTCACACCACAACACCGCTTCTTCACCTTGCCAATCAATACCATAGCCATGGAGTTGAGCTGGCTGCATGGAACCCCGACCATGCATGGGGTAATTAATTTCTTGACGCAATGGCAAATCAAAATGATCGGCACTTCCACGATCGGGCTGCCGAATATGATCCAAGCCACAAGTACACAACAAGCCCGAAAAACCACGCATGAATCCGTTTCCGCCGTCCCCCATCGGGTCCATGAACTGCGGATGACGAAAGCCTGTACCAGATTGCCATGCAAAGGGTGTTCCCTTGTATTCAAATCGACCAAAATCCATACTGCGATCGATTAATACTGTAAACAACAAACCGCTTCCTGTTTTAAATTCCAAAACACGCACGCCACGCTGACTACCATCGCTGAGCTCATACAATTCAACACCGACGACTTGACGCCAATCACCCAAGTGCTTTTGCAATTGTTTTTTACTAAGTTTTTTTCCAAATAATTCAGGCATCCTATTTCAACGCTCCAGTTGTAAGACCCTTGACAATATGGCGCTGACCCAACAGTAAAAATAGTAATGCAGGAATCAATGCCAAAGCAGCAGTTGCAGCCATCTCTCCATATTTAATTTCATAGCCTTGAGCAAACTTGGCAATGGCCACAGGAACAGTAGACGTTTGTTTGGCAGTCATATTGAGTGCAACCGTGAATTCATTCCAACTAAAAATAAACATCAAAATGGCAGTAGCAGCCAATCCAGGTGCAATCAAAGGAACAATAATTTTCCAAATAAGGTAAGGCGTAGAACAACCATCGATTCTGGCGGCCTCCTCTAGCTCGATTGGAACATCGTGAATAAAATTAGCCATTAACCATAATGCCATTGGTAAGTGCAAAGCCATATGCGCTAAAACCATTCCACTGTATGTGTTATCGAGTCCCAATTCTCGATAAATAGGAAACCATGCGGCTACCAATGTAATTGGTGGGATCATATGAAAAACAACCGACCATCCCAGCAAGGTATGGATCAACCATCGCGGACATTGCATTCTCTCCATCGCATAACCGCCCAATGTCGCCGAAAAAACAATTAAAAATGTACTAATCACTGCGATGATGGTGCTGTTCCAAGCATTGGAAAAAAACTCGGTTGTTTTAGAAAACAAGACCTCACGAAAGCTGGCCAAATTAGGTGTAAAAAAGATTTCACCTTGAAGCAAAGAAATTTGAGTTTTAAATCCTGCGGCCACAATCCAAATAAAAGGAACCAATACAAAGCATGCAACAAGAATCAAAAAAAAGTGCTCAATGCCTAAGTTTGTTCGATTGATTTTCATACACCTTGCCCCTTATAGCGTGACATCGAAAATCCCAGCACCATCATCAAGGCAATCGCAAACAACACTGCAACCGACATAGCAGACCCATATCCCATTTGATCTTGCGTAAAAAACGTTCGATAAATCGTATAACTGATTACCTCAGTGGAAGAACCAGGCCCTCCACCTGTTAACAAATAGATTTCATCAAATACTTTAAGCGATGTCATGAATCTAAAAAGAAACGTCACAACGATCACAGGCATCATGATGGGAATATAGACATAGCGCAACTCAGTCCATGCAGTGACACCATCCATCAATGCAGCTTCGTGCAACTCTTGTGGCAATGATTCAAATCCGGCGAGCAAAAGTAAGAAACAAAAAGGTGTCCAGTGCCAAATATCGACCAAGATCACGGATGGCAATGCGAGACTGGCTGTACCCAACCAATCGATCGGTTGAACGCTTAGCAACCCAATCAATCCGTTGACAAGTCCAAAATCATAATTGAGCATTAGTTTCCAAATGGCGCCAATTAAAATACCAGGCACCAAAATTGGCAGAATAAAAATTGTTCGATACAACACCCGACCGCGCGATATTCGACTCACTCCCCAAGCCAATAAAAAACCTAAAATAATTTGGATCGTGACACCAACTACTGAAAAAATGATTGTGTTAAAAAAACCTTTTTTGAGTAAGCCATCATCGAGAAGTCGCACGTAGTGTGAAGTACCAATAAAAGTCCAAACCGAGTGTCCATCTTGCCAACGGATTTCATGCACGCTCATGGCGATCAAATTAGCCACGGGCAATAGTGACAGCAAGACAAAAACACCCACAGCGGGTGTTAATGCCAAGCGACGCCAAAATAATTCGGACACGGGTTTACTCAAATTCACGCCAAGGGTGCAATCTTGCCAGTTTTGTATCCACTTCGAACCAAAATGGCGTGCGACTCATCAGCAATCATATTCAAAGCCTTAGAAGTTGTGAGTTCTCCAATCACCGCTTGATTGAGACGCAACTCTAAAACATCACCAATTTGAGCGCCTTCAGGAATACTCCACATCAAACGCGTAAAGCTTGAACTCTCAGCCATGGCAGACATCCATCTGTTTTTTGGATCTTTCCATAAAGCTTGGTCGGATAAAACATCCTGACGAACAGGCGGTGAGCCCGCTTGTAAATATTTAACTTGTGAACCGCGAGTTTGAAACCAATTCAGAAACGCCAAGGCAGCTGTTTGTCTTGCCTTGGGAATATTTTTTGGAATGCCCGCTAACCAATGACCCAAAACAGGCGATGGTTTTCCATTGGGCCCGCGAGGAACCTTAGCAGCATTCAATTTTCCAACGACTGCAGATTTTGCAGGGTCATCCATTTGTGACCAAGCCGCAATCACCAATAAAGCATGCGCTGCTTTTCCAGTTACCAAATTTTGAATGATTTGTGCTTGCGCCAATCCGCCTGTCTGGGGATGTCCCGCTTCTTTGGCCATACGCAAATAAAAATCTAAAGCTGCTTTGGCTTCAGGGCTATTGATGGTGATCGTGAAATCACCTTTCGCCTCGTTTCGAAATAAATTACCATTAAAGCTATTGAGATAAGGCCACCAATCGTAAGATACATCGTTTGGCGCACCGCGCGCACCGCGTTGAACAATGCCGTAAATTTTTGGCGGATTGTGTAATTTTTTTGCATTTGCTAATAGTTCATCCCATGTTTCAGGCACTTTAAGTTTGTTTTCCTCGTATAAATCAGCTCTGTAATAAAGAAGTGGGATGTTTCCATTCACAGGCACCGACATTAATTTGCCAGCAGGATCATGTGATTTGGTCGCTTCATTCCAATACACTGTATTGTCATAACGAACCATTTGCGGATCGAGTTTGAATCCAGGATCAATTTCATTGAGCGGGGTCAAAAAACCACCGTGATAAAACTCTTGGTAATACAAACCGTTCATGATGAGTAAATCAAACATGCCGTCTTTGGTTCTAACAGAAGCACGTTGTTTTTCTAAACTACCCCCAAACGGATTAACGTCTAAGTTGACCTTATTGCCTGTATCCGCTTCATAAGCCTCAACTACTTTTCTAAATCCATCAAACCAAGGTGAGTTATTGATCACAATAGTGAAAGGGGTTTGCTTGGCCGCTTGACTCCAAGCGCTAGGTGACCATGCAAGCGTGCTTAATGCGCCAGCCGATACGGCACCCAGTGATAAATCTCTGCGTGAAATTCCTTGCTTCATAATTGTCTCCTTTGGAAAATATAAAAAATTTTGCTGATTTTATTTTTTTGTCAACTCGATCGCGTTTGCATCATGGACTTGCAGGTTTTTTGCAGACTCAAAAGCAGCCTCAATGATTTCGACAGAAAGCAACGCATCCGAGAATGAGCATGCCACGGCTGTCCCCTGATGTAAAGCATTTAAGAAATTGGTCGTAACTACCCCTTCTCCTGGCTGCGCAGCCACCTGATCAACAACTGTTTGACCATCAGCAGACAGGCACTGCATCGCCCATCCTGTGGGAAAATTCAACGGTCTTCTTAGCTCAATAAATCCAGATTCTCCAAAAATACGGATTTCATCCCACATATGTAAACCCTGATCAATGCATGTCATTTGGCATTCCAATTGATCAAATTCCAGATCAATGAACCCCCCTCTATCGACCCTACCTGCAGGACCAGGCCTCAAACGACTGCGCACGCGATGCGGTCTTTTTTGAAGCAACCATGGAACGATATCGGCCATGTGCGTAGCTCGACCTGTGAATGCACCACCGCCACCGAGTTCGGGTTGCAAAAACCACCCACCTGCTTCATAGCCCAACTGAATGGTTTGAACAAAACGAATCTGTCCAATTTTTCCGTTGGCTATCAATTCACGCGTTTTAAGACAACCTGGATCCATTCGTCGATTAAAACCAACCGCATTGAGTAACTTTTTATTGTTTGCTTTTTCTATTAATTGCAAAGCATCCTTGGTGTGCATTACAAAAGGCTTGTCAACCATAGTGGCCCAACCTTTGTTCAATGCAAAATCAACATGCTGCGCATGAAGAGTATGTGGTGTAGTTATCAGTGCCGCATCGGCAGCAGGCAATAAATCGATTCGATCAACCAACTTGGCACCTGTTTGATGCGCTAATTCTTTGACGGCATCTGTTGGATGAGGATCAAAAATACCCACCCACTGCAACTGTTTATCTGCCTTCAATGTGGGCACATGGTATCGTCTAGAAAAACCACCACAACCGATCATTACAAATCGTTTCATTTTTTTCCTTTAAGAATTCGGTTGAGATTTGAGCTGTCGCTCAAACAGATCAAATAATTTCGACCAAACACGCTCTGCAGCTTCACGGTGATAACAAAAACGCTCAGGAAATGTGAACCCATGCAAGGCGCCCTTGTGCCATTCCAATTCATATGCTTGGGGGCGTTTTTTCAATAAAGCTTCAATGACTTCAGCGTGCGACGCTGGCGCAGAAGGATCCTCATCAGCCCATGCAAAATAAATTTCAGCTTCAATCTGTGGAATACACAGATGTGGGGAATCTGGTTGATCGTTCACCAATCGACCCCCGTGCATAGAGGCCATGGCTTTGAATGTTGAGGGATATGCTGCAGCACTTGCCATGGCATGTCGTCCGCCCATGCAATACCCAATCACGGCACCAGGCAAATGGACATTTGGATTTTTTTCAGCATGTTTCAAGATGACACCACAATCGGATAATGTCATTTTCAAACTCAGTGATTCATTGAGTTGCATCATCCAAGGGTCTAATATGCCATGTGCAAGAGGCTTGGTATCAAAACTTGGACCACCATCGCGATAAAACAAGTTAGGCAAATAAACCGCGTATCCAGCCTCGGCAAAACGACGTGCCATCCGAATTAATTCTTCGCGAATACCCAATGCATCCATCCAAAACATAATGAAAGGAAATGGACCACCTTGATCAGGATGAATCACCCAAGTCGGCATCAAGCCATCGGGCGTTTGAATATCAAACAAGTTCTCAGTCATGAGAATCATTCATCATGCCATTCCAATTTGTGGCAATGGTTCGCAGGTGTCATCGGGTCTACTCGCAATCATGTCCATTAACTCTTTTTGCTTGGCTGCATAAGCAGGATCGTCAAATCGGTTCACCATTTCATCGGGATCATTGAATAAATCATAGAGTTCACCCGCACCCGAATTTTCTTCAATCGTTAATTTTAAATTTTGAGTACGGACAGTGCGCAAATTCAAATCCACGCCACAGCGAGATGCACGCAAATCCCATTCAGAGAAAGCAAAATCTCTGTGGTGATTTTCTTTCTCAATCAACGGCCGCAGACTTTGACTATGCACGGGATGCGGCATTTGCGCTTGCGCGTAATCACAAAATGTTTGTGGTAAATCTAAACTTGAGACAGGATCTTTGACGACTTTTCCGCTGGGCACACCAGGGCCTTCAAATAGCATCCCGATTCGCAACAGTCCCTCGTAAGCCATGGGTCCTTTGAGTAATAAACCATGATCCCCCAACCAATCGCCATGATCTGTTGAATACACAATCAAAGTGTTATCTAACAAATCCAAATCACGCAATGCAAGCTTGAGTCGACCCACCTGGTGATCGATCAAGGAAATCATTCCATAATAATTGGAGATCAGATCTCTAAGTTGTTTTTCCGATTGATGCGGAGTTCGAGACGATTTTTCTCTGAACTTTCTGAGTCGTTCATTTTCCATTTTGGGACTACCCTCTAAGCTGGCTTTATGCCACCAAGGGCGTTGATCCAAATCCAATTCGCGAAACTTTGGTATATCGACCTCGTCGGGATGATGCAATCGACTCCAAGGTTCGGGCGCATCAAACGGATGATGCGGATCTGGAAATGAAGCCCACACACAAAATGGTTTTTCTTTTTTGTTGCGCATAAAGTCAATGGTGCGATCTGCAATCCAAGTCGAGTTATGCCATGCAACAGGCAATGCAGAATTCCATGTTTCATGAGCATCGGTCTTCGGGGGCAATGATTTCCAGTACTGCGCCGTTCTTTCATCACCGAGACCATCTGCGTGATACCAACGTTCGTAATGTTGACCCAATGGAGGCTTCATTGGCGGAAACATATTATGTCCCTCTAGCATCAACTCCACATGCTCAAATCCCATATAAGGACCGTACCAATCTGCGCCAAAGTTTGCACTGCTTTCTCGACACTCAGGTGAACCTGTTGGACTGAAGGTATGAGAAGTTTTAAAATGGGCTTTGCCAATCAATGCGGTGCTATAACCTTTTTTTGATAACGTGCCAGCAAAACCTTTTTCGCCCGTTGCATCTGGCAACTCAATGCCATTGTCTGAAACACCATGGGTGCGAGGAAGCAAGCCTGTCAGAATCGATGACCTTGAAGGTTGGCATACCAAATTAGGCGTGATGCACGATGAAAATCGCGTACCGTTTTTTGCCATTTCGTCCAAATGCGGCGTCTTTACTTTTCGACCTTCAAAACCGTAGCAATCGCCACGCTGTTGATCTGATGTGATGAATAAAATGTTGTAGGGTTTTGTTTGCATTTTTTACTCGGGTTGAATACCAGCCGTCTTCACAACACCTGACCATTTCACAACTTCATCTTTCAACATGGCTTTAAATAAGGCAGGAGTCGAATGCGTGCTGTTATCCATGCCAATACCCAATAATTTTTCTTTGATCTCAGGGCGTTGCATGATTTTGACGAGGTCTGAATGCAAACGATCAATGATCGAACTTGGTGTGCCTGCTGGAACAACAAGACCTTGCCATTGCCCTGTCTCAAAACCAGTCAAGCCCGATTCGGCAACAGTGGGTACTTGCGGCAACGCAATCGATCTTGCCCGACTTGTGACAGCGATCGCAATCAACTTGCCACTTTTGATATGTGGTAAAGCAGGCGCCATTCCAAGCATTCCCAGAGTGACCTGCCCACCAACCACATCTGAAATTGCTTGGCCACCTCCTTTATATGGGATATGCGTCACATCCAATTGGTATGTATTTTTTATAATTTCCATACCCAAATGCTGCGGACTACCAGTCCCAGGGCTTGCGTACGAAAGTTTATTGGGATGCGACTTGATGTATCGAATTAAATCTTGGAGGTTGTTCACCCCTAAGCTGGGATGCGTCACCAATACATGCGATCCTTTGCCTAATATCGTGACAGGATCAAAACTTTGAATGGGGTCATGATTGAGTTGTTTGATGGTCGATGGAAAAATCGTATTTGTATCCACATACATCAACAAGGTGTAACCATCGGGTGATGTTTTCGCTGCTATATCTGTTCCTAACAAGCCGGCAGCACCTGGTCGATTGTCAATAATGATTGTTTGCCTCAATGCTTCCGACAAAGGCTGCGCCAATATTCTTGCAACAACATCCGTGACACCACCGGGTGCATGAGGAACGATCAACTTGATAGGCTTGGTTGGCCAATCTTGAGCATGAGCAATAAAACACAGACACACCCAAGCGATAAAAGCCGTTAATAGGCGGCGTAGGTATCGCTTTAAAACGGGCATGACAACTCCTAGTGGAAACCAAGTAGCATCAAGCAAATGCCTAATTTTTTTGCTTTCTGCTCAATTCTAGGAACAACTGGGTATTCTGCAAGACCTTACATACGATATCTGCTATTCTTTTAGGGAATACCATAATCTCAAACACTGGAATCACGTTGGATATACAAACTTTTGAACTTTTTTTAAGCCTTTCGGCAACCAATAGCTTTTCGCGCACGGCCACATTCATGGGAATGACGCAATCCTCGGTCAGTAAAAGTATTGCGAACCTAGAAAAAACCCTAGGGACTCGCTTATTTGATAGAACAGGTCGTGGTGCATCATTAACACCCGAAGGTCGAATGGTTTTACCAAGGCTAGAAGCATTGGTTTCTCAAGCCAACGGTCTGAAAGAATTTCTGCAACATGCTGAATCGATCACAACTGGCACCGTTCAATTGGCCACTCAACCGTCTATTGGTTGGCCATTGACATCTCATCTTCTCGAAGTTCTAGCCAAAGATTATCCAAAAATAAAAATTCGCATTTCCGAAGGTACAACAAACACCATTGAGGAATGGTTATCTGATGGTCGATGTGAGATTGCAGTTTTATCGCGCATAGCATCATCCAAATTTGCTGAGTCAACAAGACTTTTTGCGTTGCCGATGTATTTGGTTTCAAAACCAGGCGATCCATTGATGAAGAAATCAAAAATAACTTTTAAGAACGCCGCAAAACTTCCATTGGTCATGTCGGCCCCTCCAAATGGCGGTCGAATTATTCTGGAGGAGGAAGCAAAGAGGCAAAATGTACCTCTCAATATAGTCCAAGATGTCAATTCGTTTTACTTGATCAAAAGAATTGTGCGAAAGTCCCCCATTTACACAATCACTACATACGCGTCAGTAGTAGAAGAATTAGAAAAAGGAGAGTTAGAAGGCATTCCAATCATAGAACCCACGATTCGACAAACTTTTTATGTGTGCATATCATCCAAAAGAATTCCAACACTTGCAGTTAAGACTGTGCGGTCATTGATTTTAAATTGGTCAGAAAAATTTTAAAGGAAACAACATCATGATTACCAAGACTTGTCTGATCACAGGGGCATCAAGCGGAATTGGAAGATCAACGGCCCTTCTTGCAGCGAGCAAAGGCTATCAAGTCGCAATTACTTGCTTACCCGAACATTTGCAGCAAGGGCAAGAGGTGGTTCTACAGTTGCAAAAAAATGGGGCAAAAGCAATTGCCATCGCTGGCGATATTGGCAAAAAATACGATATCGAACATATTTTTAAAACGAC
>CANJOS010000050.1 GCA_947476015.1 Comamonadaceae bacterium
CCGTTTCGCGTAGAGCCGCCGCCTTTTTTCTGTGCCATGACCTGTGCTCCTTAGCCGGTAATCGCGCCAATTTGCAATTCAGTGAACTGCTGGCGGTGACCTTGACGTTTTTGATAGTGCTTGCGACGACGCATCTTGAAGATGTGCACTTTGTCGTGCTTGCCGTGTGCCAACACTGTGGCTTTCACAGTTGCGCCGGACACCAGGGGCGTGCCAACTTTTAGATCTGCGCCGTTGCCGACTGCCAGAACTTGGTCGATCACGATTTCCTGGCCCACGTCCGCAGCAATCTGTTCTACTTTAATTTTTTCACCCGCAGCAACACGATACTGTTTGCCGCCGGTTTTTATGACCGCGTACATAATGACCTTTTCGATATCTTCAATGGAAGCTCCCTAGGACGAACCCTAAAGAACCGAGGATTTTAGCACGGACTTTGAGGACCTGCCAAGCCCCCAGAAAACTGCGCCAAGCACGGCGCCAGCTCGCGTTGACGCTCTCTATAATCGACACCAAGCTCAGAAATTGGCCTTCAAACCTTGGTTTTAAGGCGTTTCTACCCCAGAAACCTCATGATTCGCCCCATTTTGTCCACCTCCACGCCCTCTTTGACCGTCACCCCTGCTAGCGCCTTGGCATTGGTTGCCGGTGACATGGACAATGTGGACAAAGTCATTGCCGATCGCCTCAGTTCGGGCGTACCTTTGGTGGGGCAAGTGGCCCAATACATCATCTCGGCTGGGGGGAAAAGGCTTCGGCCTGTCATTTTGCTGCTCACTTGCGGCGCCTTGAATTACCACCAAGACTCTAAATTCAGCATGGCCGCCGTGGTGGAGTTCATTCACACAGCCACCTTGCTCCACGATGATGTGGTGGACGAGTCCACTTTGCGGCGGGGTCGCCCTACCGCCAATGAAAATTTCGGCAACCCTGCCAGTGTCTTGGTGGGTGATTTCCTTTACTCTCGCGCCTTCCAAATGATGGTGGAGGCTGGCAGCATGAGAATCATGCAGGTTTTGGCAGATGCCACCAATGTCATTGCAGAGGGGGAGGTATTGCAACTCATGAACATGCACAACGCCGCCCTAGACGAAGAGGCCTATTTGCGGGTTATTCGATCCAAGACGGCCAAGTTGTTCGAGGCCAGTTCCCGCTTGGCTGCCATTTTGGCCGATGCCCCAACCGAGACTGAAAATGCGTGTGCCGAATATGGACAAGCCCTCGGCACCGCGTTTCAAGTCATTGACGACGTACTCGACTATGAAGGCAATGCAGCCGAAATGGGCAAAAATCTAGGCGATGATTTGAGAGAAGGCAAAGCCACGCTTCCGCTCATTCTCGCCATGCAAAGGGGCACCTCCGCACAACGCGAGTTGGTTCAACAAGCCATTGAAACTGGGTCGGTCGACCAGTTGAACAGGGTGATCACCATTGTGCGAGAAACCGGCGCTTTAGAGGGCAGCCGTCAGGCAGCGATAGGTGAAGCGCAACGCGCCATTGATGCAGTTCAAATACTGCCTAACGGCGCTTACAAAGACGCATTGATTGCACTGGCATCTCAGTTGATTGAGCGCCGAACCTGACTTCAAGTCACACACCATGAGACGCTCGCACAAGCGGCGCCCTGCATTTCAAGCTGCAAGCAATTTCGCAAATCGCGTCATGTCAACATTGCCACCGCTGACAATCACCCCCACACGTTGCGCCTTCAAAGAAGCAGCGGCTTGAATCACAGCAGCCAGGGACAGGCAACCCGTCGGCTCAACAATCATCTTCATGCGCTCTGCATAAAACCGCATGGCCTCAATCAATTGCGCATCTGTCACGGTGTGAATATCGTCCACCAACTTTTGAATAACTGCAAAAGTAATGGCGCCGACCATGGGCGTTTGGGCGCCGTCAGCAATCGTGATCGGTGTTGCTATTCGCACGCGCTCACCTTGACGGAACGATTGCTGAACATCATTTCCAGCTTCAGGTTCAACACCGTAAATTTTGCAATGAGGTGCGCGCGCTTTGGCGGCAATGGCGCTTCCGCTGAGCAAACCGCCACCACCCAAGCAGACGAACAAGGCATCTAACTCACCCACCTCATCGAACAATTCAAGCGCAGCCGTGCCTTGCCCCGACAAGACATCGGGATGGTCAAAAGGAGGGATAAAGGCCAAGCCCTTTTCATGGGCCAATTGAACGGCCAAAGCGCTGGCATCTTCAGCATATCGATCGTAAGCAATGACCTGTGCGCCATAGCCCTTTGTCGCAGCCAACTTGGCTGGGGATGCATCGTGCGGCATGAAAATAGTGGCTGGAACGGAAAGTATGCTGGCGGACAGCGCCACGGCTTGCGCGTGATTGCCTGAAGAGTAGGCCACAACACCTGCTCGACGCTGAGCCTCATTCAATGTTGACAGGGCATTGAAACCACCGCGAAATTTAAACGCCCCCATGCGCTGAAAATTTTCACACTTCATGAAAATCTGGGCCCCAACTTGCTGATTCAAGCTGCGAGATTGGAGGACCGGCGTGCGATGCGCTACGCCTCGAAGACGATCTGCTGCGGCAAGAACGTCTTGGAAATCCGGCAAAGAAGGGTTCATTCTGGAATGAAACTGAAGTGCTTTTTAAGTGGCACCTGGTTTGGATACCGAAGCCATTAACTTGCCCAATTTTTCGAAGTAATCAATGCTTGACTTGGTTGGCACCAAGAATTTGATTTTTTGATTGTTCTCAGCTTTCACCACCTCAATTAAACCCAGCTTTAAGAGCAGGGTGATACGGCGGTGAATGGTAGCAGGGCTGGCAATGTCGCTGAGTCCCATGGTTTGAGTGACCACCAAAGGTTGGCCTTGAGCACTTTTGATGGCAATGGTTTCAAGCAAATTCTTGCCAATGTCATCAATGCCCGAAAGGTCAATGCTCGATTTCCTCAAAGCTTCCGCCAAGACAAGGTAGCGCAGGTAGATTTGTTTCATGACAGCTTACTTAAAGAAAATGATGGACGAATGAGAACTTTCACCACAGGCTAGACACGGTCTTGCGATCTGTGAATCAACATTTTGAAGGTGAGGAGAACCAGAAGTGTTCCACACCAATTGCTCAAGGCCATGACGGCAAAGCTTGATGCAAAATTTTCAGTGAGTCCTTGCGAGTAAAACCACAATTGATGCAAAAGCGCACTCAGCGTAGCGAAAAGCAAGGAAATCTTCAAGAGAGTTTGAGGGGATACAAATTTAAATTCATGGTCTAAGCCAAGAAATTGCACACTGAGTTTTCTGGCCAACCAAGGTGACAGTCCCGCAATGGCACCGGTGGCAAGGCAGAATTCCCAGCCTAAATCGGGATGGTCTTGAAAATTCCAAAGAATGCCGCCCAAGGCAATGCCAACCGCACCAGATTCCAAGGCAAGCAAAACCAGAATGAAGCGGATACCGCTTGGGAAAAAAACCCAATGCACATCAAAGGAGAACTCCGTCTCGCCCCATACCCAATCATTCACAAAGAGCGACAAGTAGTAAAAGGCGCCAGCAACGGCGACAACAACCAGTTTCTTAAGTTCTTTCATTGATTAGATTTTGAAATTTTTTCAAACAACAAATGGGCATATTTTTCAATCATTTCGGACGGCTCCTCAGGCGGGAGGACGTCTAAACCCCGCGGTGGATAAAACCATTCCAAAATGGCATTGTTTTGAAGTCTAGCTCTAGAGATGAGTTGCGTGCTCACCATGAACCGTCTGGCCACCACCACCCAAGGGACTTTAACTCCTAATTTCGCTTCCAGATTTTGTGTCGCGGCATCCATGATGACGTTGCCCGCACGGCAAACCACATGGCCGTTCCATTCAGCACTTTGCTTTTGATTTTCGAGGAAGCCCACCACATAGTTTTGAGTTTCACTTGAATACCAAAGTTGACAAGGCATCAATTCATTTTGAATTGAAAATCGGTTCAAAACGGCTTGTGAAATTCGAGACGTGAGGGAGCAGTAGGTCCGCAGCTCTGAGGGCACTATTTCATCAAAGGCCAGGCGAAGTTGATCAACAACTTGGTTTTCTGCCTCGCTTAAGATGTTCATGGACTAGATTTGGTATCAAATTGATAACTAAAATTATTATAAACATGATAAAAAGCCAACAGTCATTCACACAAAAATTTAACAAGCTTTTGTTTTCAGAGACAATCAGGTCCATGAAAATGAACATCCTCCTCAGTCTCGCTTTCTCGGAGCATTGAACATGTCTGAAATTCGCCCCGCTGCCCCCCGCCCTGAACCACTGCGCCAACAAGAGGCGCGGCCTGTTCAATCAGAACCCAAGGTCAAGGAAGCTGCACCCCAAAAAAGCGAACCGCGCCGAGAAGTGGTCAACCACGAAGTGCCTAAAACAGACAAACTCAAGGGCGGCAACGTCGACATCAAGGTTTAAACGGCCAATCAGAAAGAGAACAGCATGGGCGCGCAGTGGAAAGCAAAAGGCAAGGCTCAAGCCGCTGATGCCAGAGGCAAACTTTTTGGCCGCTTGGCCAAAGACATCATGATGGCTGCCCGCAATGGGCCAGATCCTGCTGCCAACTCCAGGCTGCGCTTGGTCGTAGAGCAAGCTCGAAAAGTTTCAATGCCCAAAGACACACTGGAGCGCGCCATCAAAAAAGGGGCAGGACTGTTGGGCGACCCTGTCAATTTTGAACATGTGATTTACGAGGGATTTGCGCCTCATCAAGTGCCTCTGATGGTTGAAGCCTTGACTGACAACCTGAACCGCACTGCCTCTGAAGTTCGCGTGCTGTTTCGCAAGGGCCAGTTAGGCTCATCGGGTTCGGTGTCTTGGGACTTTGACCATGTGGGCATGATTGAGGCAGAGCCCACACTGGCTGGTGCCGACGCCGAACTGGCCGCCATTGAAGCAGGCGCTCAAGACTTTGAACCGGCCGACGAGGATGGCGTGACGGTGTTCATTACCGATCCCAGCGACTTAGACCTGGTCAGCCGAGCTTTGCCCACCCATGGCTTCACGGTTCTTTCAAACAAGCTGGGTTACAAACCCAAGAATCCCATGAGCTCAGCCAATTTAACGGCTGCGCAACTTGAAGAAGTTGAGAACTTCTTGTCAGCCATTGATGGCAACGATGATGTGCAAAACGTGTTTGTGGGTTTGGCGGCTTGAACTTTTGATCTAGACTTTACGACCCACCACTGGGTTTGGCGGCCGGCTTGGAGGAAGGTTTGACGATGCAAACAATTTTTCCAGATGCGTCTTTGTATTCATATTTGGTACATGAATCAGCCCCCGCAGCAGCTTCCGCGCTGGGCTTAATTTTGAGCTGCGGTTTTTCTGACGCTGCCGTTGCACCGGCTTTATCATCTGCTTTTTTAGGCGCATCGCTGGCATGCGCATTGAACACACAGAGCATGAAAACCAGAACAAAATATTTCATTTCAAACCTCTAGTTTCAAAACCTGAATCAGGCTCGATTCTGAATGACTTTTTGAATTTGAACAAGCTCACAAGTACTTTCATTTAATTCGACGGTCATTTATTGACTTCAATTTAGCAGATCATGGCTTGCCCATTCTTCTCCCAACGGCATCGTCATGGTCTCTCCACAATCCACTCTTTCATCCGCTGCTGTTGACACGCCAGTGGTTCTTTATTTGCAGCAAATCTGGCAGTTGGCGGCTCAATTAAAAGCATCCGACATTCATTTTGAGCCCTTTGAGAATTTCTACCGTGTCCGTTTGCGAATTGACGGTGTCTTGCAAGAAACACCGCCGCCGCCCTTTGAACTCAAAGATCAAATAGCTTCTTGCATCAAGGTTTTATCGCGTCTCGACATTGCTGAGAAAAGACTGCCGCAAGACGGTCGCATGAATGTGGACCTGGAAAATATGCAGCGCATGAGTTTGCGAGTGAGCACACTTCCCACACTGTTTGGCGAAAAATTAGTGCTGCGTGTTGTGTCCACGGATCATTCCTTGCTTCAACTTGCGCACTTAGGCTACGGCGAATCTGATCAAAATCGGCTGATCGAAGCCCTTGAAAAAACCCACGGAATGATCCTGGTGACAGGCCCGACCGGTTCTGGCAAATCACAGTCGCTGTACGCCTGTCTCAATTTACTCAATCGTCCTGAAGTCAACATTGCCACTGTGGAAGACCCTTCTGAAATTCATTTGGCGGGCGTCAATCAATTGAATGTGAAAGAAAAAATAGGTCTCAACTTTGCAAGCGCACTCAGGGCTTTTTTAAGACAAGATCCCGACATCCTCATGGTGGGTGAAATCAGAGACTCCGAAACTGCCGACATCGCCATGAAAGCTTCACAAACAGGTCATCTGGTCCTGACAACACTGCATACGCAAGATGCCCCCAGTGCTCTGATTCGACTGCGCAACATGGGCATTGCCAATTACAACTTGGCTTCCAGCTTGAGCTTGATTTCCGCTCAGCGGCTTGTTCGACGTCTGTGTGTTCACTGTAAAAAACCCATGGCTGTTTCAGACAATCTCCTGAAAGACTTGGGGTGGTCATATTTCACAGACTCAGCGCCTCGAAGGCCAAACTTTTTTGCTGCCGTCGGTTGCTCACATTGCCATCAAGGGTACCGGGGACGCCTGGGCTTGTTTCAAGTCATGCCCGTGACCCATGCCATGCAAGATCTGGTTTTGCAAAATTCAAGTCGCCATGCGTTGGCCGATCAAGCGCAAAAGGAAGGCATCACAACGCTTCGGCAAACTGGTTTAAGGCAAGCTTTCATGGGCATCACCTCGCTTTCTGAGGTACTGGCCCATACCGACAATACATGAGGCAATGGACCGTCACTGAATGCCAAAAAGACAAGCCATGAACCGCGCCTTGGCGCGAAGACAAGTTGCGACTGGCATGACAATGCCCCTCAAGGTCATGCCCCACACACGCGCCATACCCGCCAAGACCTTGAGTGTTTTCACGCGCCAATGGGCAGCCCTCCTCCAGGCTGGCGTCCCTTTGGTTCAGACCTTCGACTTACTCAGTCAAAGTTCGCTAGGTTCTGCGTCGGTCAAAGCCTCTTTTGCGCAAGTTTTGTCGGCACTGCGATCTGACATCCTGGCAGGTCAATCTTTGCACATTGCTTTTAGAAAACACCCTCAAAGTTTCAACACTCTTTATTGCAGCCTTCTTCAAGCGGGTGAGTCGGCGGGCATTTTGGACAAACTGCTAGAACGATTGGCAGACACCTTGGAGAACAATGAGACGCTGAAAGCCAAACTCAAAAGTGCCCTCATTTATCCAGTCTCCATTTTGGCGGTGGCTGGCTTGCTTGTGGTGGGCATCATGGCTTGGGTGGTTCCAGTTTTTCAAGATGTTTTCCAAAGCATGGGCGCCACTTTGCCCTGGGCCACCCAATGTCTGGTCAGCCTCAGCTCTTTTCTCATGCGCTGGGGATTCGCGCTTTCTTGTCTGATCACGGGCGTCCTGCTGACTGGCTTGCACTTCGCCAGAACCAGCACACCCTTCCAAATTCAAATGGAAAACTTGGCGCTGAAGCTTCCGCTAGCAGGTCCTTTGTTACAGGCCGCCCTCAACGCCAAATGGGCGCAAACCTTGTCGGCCTTGGTCGAAGCCGGTATTCCCCTGTCAGAAGCACTGATGCCTGCCGCATCTGCTTCAGGCTCTCCCAGCCTGAAACAAACCACCTCCCAATTGATCATCGACATTCAAGAAGGGCGCAGTCTTAGCTCAGCCATGTCAAAATCAAGCCTGTTCACGCCCTTGATGCAGCAAATGTGCGCCATTGGTGAAGAAACGGGCTCGCTTGCTTCTTTGTTGCAAAAAACAGCCCAGCTCATGGCTTCCGACATGAACCAAAGAATTGGCAATTTGTCGACACTTCTTGAACCCGCCATCATGGTTTTTTTGGGAGCGGGCATTGGCGGTATTTTGGTGGCACTTTATCTACCTATCTTCAACCTAGGGCAAGTCTTTTGACAAGCATTTCTCAATGGCCAAATTTACTCATGCCGCCAGGTGCCATGGGCTGGGTTTTGCCGCATTTTGAAGCCGTCACATCATTGCAAATCGCTGTGTTTGCTGTTGCAGGACTTGTGATTGGAAGTTTCTTGAATGTGGTCATTTATCGATTGCCGCGCATGATCCTGGCACATGAATTACCAGACTTGCCCAACCAAGCCCCAGCCTTTAACCTCAACACGCCAAGTTCACATTGCCCCCATTGTCAATATCGCTTGGCTTGGTTTGAACTTGTTCCGGTTTTGTCCTATCTTGGCGCACTGGGTCACTGCCGCCATTGCCAGCATCGAATCGCTTGGCGTTACCCCTTCGTTGAACTCCTCACGTCTGTGCTGTTCTCCCTGTGTTTGTTCAAATTTGGACTGGGCTTGCCTGCCGTGTTGGCGTGTTTTTTCAGTGCCATCTTGTTGGCACTGGCTTGGACAGATGCCGAAACCTTTTTGCTCCCAGATGCCCTCACCCAGGCCCTCCTTTGGGTGGGGCTGGTGGCCAGTGCCATGTCCCTCAGTCTGACCCCGCTCGTTGAGTCCTTGGCAGGCGCCGTCTTCGGCTATGGCATTTTGTGGGTGGTCAGTTGGCTCTTTCAAGCTTTGACCGGCAAAGAGGGCATGGGTCAAGGCGACCTCAAACTTTTAGCGGGGTTGGGTGCATGGGTTGGCATTTGGAGCCTTCTTCCCCTGATTCTGTTGGCCTCTGTGTCCGGATTGATTTTTGGGGTCATCCAAAAAATGCGGGGGCAACTGGGTGACAATGGACACTTCGCATTTGGACCTTTTTTAGCCATTTCTGGATTCGCATGTTTCTTTTTAGGAATTTCCATGGGAGTTTGACCTGCTGATGCGCAAACCCTTTCGACTTGGCCTCACGGGCGGCATTGGCAGCGGCAAAAGCACCGTTGCCAACTTCTTGTCAGAGTCAGGTGCAGCCATCCTAGACGCTGACGCTGTGGCCCGCTCGCTCACCTCGGCTGGCGGCCAAGCCATTCCAGCCCTGTTGGCCGAATTTGGTGAAAGCATCCTGACGCCTGAAGGCGCCATGAACAGAGAAGCCATGCGCCACTTGGTTTTTTCAAACCCTGACAGCAAACGACAACTTGAAGCCATCCTTCATCCACTCATTGGACAAGCAATGTCAGCGCAAAGCAAAGTGGCTGTGGCGGCTGGCCACTCGTGTCTTGTTTTTGACGTGCCCTTGCTGGTGGAATCAGGAGAGCGCTGGCGTCGACAAATAGATGCCGTCTGCGTGGTGGACTGTCTTCCAGAAACTCAAATCCAAAGGGTGATGGCCCGCAGCCAACTCAGTCACGAGGAAGTGGCCAGCATCATGTCGCAACAAGCCAGCCGATCCCAGCGTTTGGCCTGCGCTGACGCCGTCATTTTCAACGAGGGTATCGATTTAGCCCAATTGAAGCACCAGGTGAATGAAATGGGGGCCCGCTTCGGGCTATGATCTTGCCACTGAAAGAAGCAGCGTGATACTTTACGAATACCCTCTCAACGAACGCATCCGAACCTACTTGCGCCTGCAGCATTTGTTTGCACGGTTCAATCAGTTGAGTCAACGCACGGAAGCAATCGATCACCACTTCGCCCTCACCACCATTTTTGAAATCATGGAGGTGGCTTCGCGCTCCGAGCTTAAATCAGAAATTCTCAAAGACATCGAGCGACACAAACAGCAACTTAATTCATACCGCGGCAACCCCTCTATTTCTGAGGATGCGCTCGATCTGATTGTGGCGCAACTGGATCAGCGCTTTGAAGCTCTCAACACCATGGTGGGCAAAATAGGTGCCGTCTTGAATGAAAGTGACTTTCTCAACAGCCTGCGCAGCCGCACGGCCATTCCTGGAGGAACCTGTGAGTTTGATCTGCCGGCTTACCATGCCTGGCAGCACCACGAACCAGCGGCCCGGCAAGCGGACTTATTCCAATGGTCGCAACATCTTGCGCATTTGGCCAGCGCCATTCAGCTCATGCTCAAAATGATGCGTGAATCGGGCAGTACCCAAAAGGTCATGGCCACTGGCGGTCAACTGCAACAAAACTTGCCACAAGGACGCAATTTCCAATTGCTGCGCTTGCGCATTGACGACAGTTTGAACCTCACGCCTGAAATCAGTTGCAACCGCTTGTTGGTGGTCATTCGACTCATGCAGCAACAAGCCGATGGCAAACTGCTTGCCAGCAAAGAAGATACCCCCTTTGAAATGACACTCTGCGCTTAACGGGCAGTGATTTTTCAAACACCTGGTGAGAGAGCCATGAGCGAGCCATCTGCTAAACCCAAACAAGTGAAATGCCCTACCTGCGGTGGCCCTAGCCTGTTCAGCTCAAAAAATTCCTATCGGCCATTTTGCAGTGGCCGCTGCAAGGGAATCGACCTAGGCGCTTGGGCCAACGAAAGCTTCAAACTGCCAGAAGACACACCGCCCGATCAAGAAAATTTTGGCGATCCTAAACTTCAGTGAAGCCGGACTGCGCAGAAGCCTGATGTGTGGCCCCCACAAAGCTGCGCTCTTCAGCCAGCCAAGCCAAAACGGGGACTGTACCAGGCAATACAGGCACCACCTCAACCGGTAAGTTTTGCCAAGCGAATTGTTGACCTTCCCGCATTTCTAAATGGCCTTGCCAACTGTGGACTTTGCAAAAGTTCAATCGCACCAAGGCATGGGGATAGTCAACCAACTGTTGGCGCCACAAATGCACATCCTCAATTTTCAGGCCCAACTCTTCTTCCAACTCGCGTGATAAAGCTTGAGCCACAGTTTCACCCGCTTCCAGCTTGCCTCCCGGAAACTCCCAGTAGCCTTCGTAAACTTTGCCAGATGGCCGAGAGGTGAGTAAAAATTCTTGCTCGGCATTGATCAAAATACCGACAGCCACATCGACGGTGGCCCGGTCTTGGCCACCCTCACGCAGTAGGTGTGCATCGGCCACCAGCAGGGGCTGCCCTGCTGACGCTGTGTCACTCATAGTGAGCGTTGCGTGTTGGCGCCCTTGCCCATGCGTCCGACATGATCGCGCGCAAACTGGTAGGCCACCCGACCACTGCGCGAACCGCGCTCAAGTGCCCAGACCAAGGCTTCGGGTCCCGATGCTTGAATAACCGCCTCACTGGCACCCAAAGAACGCAGCCACTGCGCCACGATGGTGAGGTATTCATCTTGCGAGAATGGATAAAAACTGATCCACAGGCCAAAGCGTTCAGACAAAGAGATTTTCTCTTCAATCACTTCACCGGGATGTACTTCCCCATCTTCGGTGTGGGTGTAGGTCAGGTTGTCTTTCATGTGCTCGGGCAGCAAATGGCGACGGTTGCTGGTGGCATAAATCAACACATTGGGTGTGGAGGCTGCCACAGAGCCATCGAGAATGGACTTCAAAGCTTTGTAGCCACCTTCGCCATCTTCAAAGCTCAAATCGTCGCAAAAAATGATGAATTTTTCGGGCCGGCCTGCAACCACATCCACAATGTCAGGAAGATCGATCAGGTCATCTTTGTCAACTTCAATCAGCCGCAAACCTTGCGCTGCAAAAGCATTCAAACAAGCCTTGATCAAGGATGATTTTCCGGTGCCGCGTGAACCAGTGAGCAACACATTATTGGCAGGCAAACCTTGCACAAACTGCAAAGTGTTTTGACGCAGTTTTTCTTTCTGGCCCTCAATTTCTTGCAGGTCGTTCAGATTCATGTCTGAAACATGGCGAACACCTTCCAAGACGCCATGGCCAGAAGCACGTTTGCGATAGCGCCATGCAATGGCTTCATTCCAATCGGGCTGGCCGAGCGGCTGTGGCAGCACACGCTCCAAACGCTCCATCATGATGACAGCGCGTTCTAAGAGTTTTTCAATGGCGTCACTCATGATCGGTAATCCGCGTTGATGGTCACATAGTCGTGGCTTAAATCACAAGTCCATACCGTATCGACAGCCGTCCCGCGACCTAAATCAACGCGAATGGTAATTTCGCTTTGCTTCATGACACGCTGTCCATCAGATTCTTGATAGCTTGGATTGCGGCCACCGTTTTGAACCACACACACGTCGTCCAAATACAAAGCAATCAAGTCTTGGTCAAGGTCGTGAATACCGGCGTAGCCTACAGCGGCCAGGATTCGTCCTAAGTTAGGGTCGCTGGCAAAGAATGCTGTTTTCACCAAAGGTGAGTGCGCAATGGCATAGGCGGCCAGACGACATTCTTCTGCGGTCTTTCCACCTTCCACGCGAATGGTGATGAACTTGGTCGCACCTTCACCATCCCGCACAATGGCATGTGCCAATTGTTGCGCCACGGACAGCAAAGCAATGCGAAGCGTCTTGCCATCCGTTGAATCCCAAGAGGTGATCAAGGGATGGGCCGACTTGCGGGTGGCCATGACCATGAAGGAATCATTGGTAGAGGTGTCGCCATCAATGGTAATACGGTTGAAAGAGGCATTGGCCAAATCCGTGGCCAATGCAGGCAACAAAGCAGGATCAATGTTGGCATCGGTGGCCAAAAAGCCCAACATGGTGGCCATGTTGGGGCGAATCATGCCAGCGCCCTTGCTGATGCCGGTGATGGTGACGGTTTGACCGGACAACACCACTTGCGCACTGTAGGCCTTGGGCACGGTGTCAGTGGTCATGATGCCCTCAGCGGCTTGGACCCAATGCTGTTCATGCGCATCGGCAATCGCTGCAGGCAAACCGGCCACGATGCGATCAACAGGCAGATTCTCCATGATCACACCTGTGGAGAAGGGCAAAATTTGCTGGGGCTTCAGCTTCAGCAATGACGCTAAAGCCTCGGTCGTGGCTCGCGCATCGGCCAGACCTTTGGCGCCAGTGCCCGCATTGGCATTGCCTGTGTTGATGACCAAAGCACGAACTTGGGAATTGTCTTGCGTCGCAACGACCTGCGACAAATGCTCGCGGCAGACTTGCACCGGTGCTGCACAGAATCTATTTCGAGTGAACACACCAGCCACAGCGCTGCCTTCGTCAAGCAAAATCACCGTGAGGTCCTTGCGCCCCACCTTTCGAACACCCGCTTCGGCAATGCCTAAACGGACACCGGGAATCGGGAGGATGTGAGCAGGAACTGGTGCCTTCAGGTTGACCGTCATGAAAAACTCCTAAGCCAATTTGCCGTGGCAATGCTTGTATTTCTTGCCACTGCCGCAAGGGCAGGGCACGTTGCGTCCCACAGGCGCTAGCAGAGCACTTTGAAACTCAGTTTGTGTTGGCTGCTCACCCGTTTCACCGGGCGCGGTGTAGGTGACGTTGCTGATGTTTTCAGCACGCTCTTCCAGCACTTGCGCAGCTTCTTCGATTTGCGCTGTGGACTCAATCTTCACATTCATGAGGACGCGTGTGACTTCGTTTTTGACAGAGTCCAGCAATTGTCCAAACAATTCAAAAGCCTCGCGTTTGTATTCTTGTTTGGGCTGCTTTTGCGCATAGCCTCGCAAATGAATACCTTGTCGCAAATAGTCTAAAGAACTGAGGTGCTCGCGCCAATGTGTATCGATGCTTTGTAACAACACGACACGTTCAAAGGCTAAGAAGTTTTCAACTCCAATGGTGTCCAGCTTGACTTTGAAACTGTTGTTGGCGGCTTCCAAGACCCACTGCAGAATTTCATCGTCAGTGATCGCGTCGGCCGCAGCCACTTTTTCGCGCAGTGCTAAATGAATTTGCCATTCATCGGCAAGCACACGCTCCAGCGCCAACAAGTCCCACTGTTCTTCTACAGTTTCTTGAGGCACGTATTGGCGCACCAAATCAGTGAAGCTGCCTTCCCGCAAACCGGTGATCTGCGCATCCATTTCAGTGGCATCCAAAATGTCATTGCGCTGTTGGTAAATCACTTTGCGCTGATCGTTGGACACGTCATCGTATTCGAGCAGTTGTTTGCGCGTGTCAAAATTTCTAGCTTCTACTTTTCGCTGCGCACTTTCAATGCTTCGCGTGACCATGCCCGCCTCAATGGCTTCGCCTTCAGGCATTTTGAGGCGGTCCATGATGGCGCGTACGCGATCGCCCGCAAATATGCGCATGAGGGGATCGTCAAGGCTCAAATAAAAACGCGATGAACCTGGGTCACCCTGCCTGCCAGAACGACCTCGCAATTGATTGTCAATGCGTCGTGACTCATGGCGCTCTGTGGCAATGATGCGCAAGCCCCCCAAGGACTTCACCTGCTCATGCACAACCAGCCATTGGGTGCGCATGGCAGTCAGTTGAGTTTGACGTGCGTCCTCGGTCAGACTGTCATCGGCCTCAACAGCCTGAGTGTCTTTTTCTATGTTGCCACCCAGCACAATGTCAGTGCCGCGGCCAGCCATGTTGGTGGCAATGGTGATCATGCCAGGACGGCCCGCCTGTGCCACGATGTCGGCTTCGCGGGCGTGCTGCTTGGCATTGAGCACTTGGTGCGGCAGTTTGGCCTTGGTGAGCATCTCAGAAATGAGTTCTGAGTTTTCAATGGAAGTGGTACCCACCAACACCGGTTGTCCGCGGTCATGGCATTCCCGAATGTCGCCGATGGCGGCATCGTATTTCTCTTTTGCAGATTTGTAGACACGGTCAAGCTGGTCTTCACGGCAACTCATGCGATTGGGTGGGATGACCACTGTTTCCAAACTGTAAATTTCTTGAAACTCGTAGGCTTCTGTATCAGCCGTGCCGGTCATGCCACCCAACTTTCCGTACAAACGGAAATAGTTTTGGAAGGTGATGGAGGCCATGGTTTGGTTTTCAGCCTGAATGGCCACACCCTCCTTGGCTTCGACAGCCTGGTGCAAACCATCGCTCCAGCGCCGACCCGTCATGAGGCGGCCCGTGAACTCGTCAACGATGACAATCTCACCTTCTTGAACAACATAGTGTTGGTCACGGTGATAAATGTGATTGGCACGCAGCGCTGCCGTGAGGTGGTGCATGAGCGAAATGTTGGCAGGGTCGTAGAGGCTTGCACCTTCAGGAATGAGGCCCGCGCTGGCCAAAATACTTTCGGCTTTTTCGTGACCCTGTTCGGTCAAGAATACTTGGTGCGATTTTTCATCGACCGTGAAATCGCCAGGCTTGGTGATGCCCTCACCGGTGCGGGGATCTGCTTCGCCTTCTTGGCGAGTGAGCATCGGCACCACTTGGTTCATGGCTTGGTATTGCGCCGTGTGATCGTCGGCTTGGCCGCTGATGATGAGGGGCGTGCGCGCCTCGTCAATCAAAATAGAGTCAACCTCGTCAACGATGGCGTAGTTGAGGCCGCGCTGGACGCGATCTTTGGCTTCATAGACCATGTTGTCGCGCAGGTAGTCGAAACCAAATTCGTTGTTGGTGCCGTAGGTGATGTCGGCGTTGTAGGCGGCCTGCTTTTCTTCGCGCGAGAGTTGCGACAAATTGATGCCGACACTCATGCCAAGGAAGTTGTAAAGCTTGCCCATCCACTTTGCATCGCGGCTGGCCAGGTAATCGTTGACAGTGACCACATGCACGCCTTTGTTGGCCAAGGCGTTCAAATAAACCGCCAGCGTAGCCGTTAAAGTTTTACCTTCACCCGTGCGCATTTCAGAAATTTTGCCATTGTGGAGCGAAATGCCCCCCAGCATTTGTACATCGAAGTGGCGCATTTTCATGATGCGCTTGGAGCCTTCGCGAACCACTGCAAAGGCCTCGGGCAAAATATCGTCCAAGGATTCACCTTGTGCCACACGCAAACGGAATTCGTCAGTTTTCGCGCGCAATTGCTCGTCGCTCAGCGCTTCGTAGGCAGACTCCAAAGCGTTGATCACGGATACCGTTTTCCGGTATTGTTTGATCAAGCGATCGTTGCGACTGCCGAAAATTTTGGTCAAAAAATTGATCGCCATATTGACACGGGTCTGTCGCTGCTCGGATGCCAGCGAGTCGCCCACCCATCCTGTCTTAAAGTGGATTCAAAAGTACAAACGCCCTCGGCGAATGTGAACTCGCCATTTTAACTGCTGAGAACCCATTGATTCTTGGTTTTTCCCTCAGTTGATCAGGGCTCTCGCATAATGGGGGCATGGCAAAAATCAAGCAAGCAGTCACCCTCATGGAAGCGGCACAAGAGTCCCCCAGTTTGGCGCGGCTGACTGAGCTCACAAGGGAGTCAAGTTTGCGCCTCAAAACGCTTCAAAGCTTGATTCCTGGGCCCCTTCGCAACGCTATTCAAGCCGGCCCCATTGAGGGCACTGAGTGGTGCCTTTTGGTCAACTCCAATGCTGCGGCCGCCAAACTTCGACAAATGTTGCCTGCCTTTCAAGCACACCTGACCAGCCATGGGCACTCGGTCGAAAAAATTCGGCTCAAAATCCTGCAAAGTCCTCGCTGAGCAGGGCTTTCGCTGAATCAGGATGCAGCCTGAACTCAAAAGTCAGACGAAAAAAAACCAACCCAAGGTTGGTTTTTAAAATGGTGCCGCTTGTCGGATTCGAACTGACGACCTACCGCTTACAAGGCGGTTGCTCTACCAACTGAGCTAAAGCGGCACGGGCTGAATTGTAAATCAATAATCGCGTTTTTCTGCGGGGCCTGCAGTTTTTGAACGTGCTTATTTGACCCTGGTGAGGGTGGGACGGGCGCTCGGCGGCGGCGTGGGTTTGTCCGAGTCATCAGTGAATGAAGCGGTGCCTGGCACCTCATGCAGCTTGTCCATCCCCATCACTGTCGGACCTAAAGCGGAGTCGGAGACGGGGAAAGACATGCCTTGACCGTTTTCTCTGGCGTAGATGGCCATCACACGATGGATGGGCACCATGATCTCACAAGGCTTGCCACCAAAGCGCGCTTTGAACTCAATGAACTCATTGCCCAGTTGTAGCGAGCTGGTGGCATCAAAACTGATGTTCAAAACAATTTCACCACCCTGCACAAACTCGCGTGGAACTTGCACCGAAGCATCAACTTTCACAGCCACATAAGGTGTGAAAGAATGATCGGTGCACCACTCGTACATCGCCCGAATGAGATAGGGACGAGTGGAAGGAGATTCCAGTGCGTTCATCACCATGGTGTTTTAATTTTCGTTAGAAATTGCAAACACAATTACTTGCGCATGACCTTTTCTGAAGGCGTGAGCGCCTCAATGTAGGCGGGGCGAGAGAAGATGCGTTCAGCATACTTGAGCAGGGGTGCTGCGTTTTTGCTGAGGTCAATGCCATAAAAGTCGAGGCGCCAGAGCAAAGGTGCAATGGCCACATCCAGCATGGAGAAATTGTCACCCAACATGAATTTATTCTTCAAGAACACAGGGGCCAATTGGGTCAAACGATCGCGGATGTGGGAACGAGCTTTTTCCAAGGCTTTGTCGTTGCCCTTGAGCGTGCGATTTTCCAAAGTGGCCACATGCACGAACAACTCTTTTTCAAAGTTGAGCAAGAACAAGCGAACACGTGCACGGTCAACAGGGTCACCCGGCATCAGTTGGGGGTGCGGAAAACGCTCATCAATGTATTCGTTGATGATGTTGGACTCGTACAAGATCAAATCACGTTCCACCAAAATAGGCACTTGGCCATA
>CANJOS010000051.1 GCA_947476015.1 Comamonadaceae bacterium
AGGGGGTGGCGACGAAGCCTGCGCCTACGGCGCCAGCACAGGTTGAGGCGATCAGCCACGTCCTTTTGCTGCTGTCGACTGGGGTATCACTCATGAGAATCCTCTAGCGAATCGGTATCAGGGTTAACCTCAGATTGTAGCCGACTGCGGGGGGCTGTTTCTAGCCCCTGCTTCGACTCAGGGAATCAACTGGCGCGCCATTCGGATGGCAGCGATCATGCTGGAAGCATCAGCACAGCCTTGCCCCGCAATGTCAAAAGCCGTGCCGTGGTCGGGGCTGGTTCGCACCAAAGGCAGGCCCAAAGTGACATTGACCCCCTGATCCAAGCCCATGTATTTCACAGGAATCAAACCCTGGTCGTGGTACATGGCCACAACCACATCAAATTCGCCCTTGCTGCCGGTTTTCTGCCGGGCTCGCATGAAAACCGTATCAGGGGCAAAAGGCCCCTGCGCGTCAATTCCTTCGGACCGAGCCCTTGAAATAGCAGGCTCAATGATTTCAATTTCTTCACGCCCAAACAAGCCGCCCTCGCCCGCATGCGGGTTCAAGCCTGATACGCCAATTTTTGGGGGCCTGCCCAGCATCAAACCCAAAGATTGATGCGTGATGCGCAAGGTCTCCATCAACTGCGGCAGGGTGATAACGTCCAAGGCTTGTCGCAAGGAAAGGTGAATGCTGACCAACACTGTGCGGAATTCATCGTTGGCCAACATCATGCGAACCGGCATGGCAGACAGGGGCACGCCCTTGTGTTTGGCAGCTTCTGATTGAAGCAATTCAGTATGGCCCGGAAAGCTGCTGTAGGGTGCTCCCGCAGCAGACAAGGCTTCTTTGTGCAAAGGTGCGGTGACCAGCGCAGCAATCTGGTGGTTCAAGGCGGCTTGCGTGGCCCAGATCACACAATCTCCCGCAAAGCGACCTGCCTCCGCTCGAATTTCACCCCAGGGCAAATTTGCAGCCACAGACGCCGCTTGAACCACTGGGAGAACCCCGGATGGAAGAGACACCGCATCTGTTGGCTGGTGAATGAGCCTGACCTCAAGATGCTGACCAGCTGGATCGACCAACAGAGCGGCTTTTTTCATCAAATTGAAATCACCTGCGACAAAACAATGGCGTGTGACGGCCACATCAGATTGACCCAGGGCATCGTTCAAAAAAGCGCGCGCAATGATTTCCGGCCCGATACCGCACGGATCTCCAGGGGTGATGGCAATGGCTTGAGGCTTGGTCATGGCGGGAAGACTTGCATTCAGCAGCGGCTCGAATCCGGGTTTCAAGCAGGGTTGTCGATGTCGATGAATTCATGCGCCAAACCCAGCGCTAACGCCACATGAGACGCCACAGCAGGCGCACCATAACGCTCCGTCGCATGGTGGCCACAAGCCAAGAAGGCCACGCCCGTTTCTTTGGCGATGTGCGCTTGCGGTTCAGAAATTTCACCTGTGATGAAAGCATCTGCGCCAAGCTCAATGGCCGATTCAAAATAGGACTGCGCGCCGCCGCTGCACCAAGCAATACGGCGCAAGGGTTTGATGTCGGGGGCAATGCAAGTGACACTGCGGCCTAATTGACGGGTCACATGCGCAGCCAAGGCCTCGGCGTTTTCAAAAGACGTGCCATCTTGCGCTTGACCCACACACACCAAATTTTGATCGCCACACCAAGCATCTGCCTTGAATCCAAGCACCCGTCCTAATTGCGCATTGTTGCCCAACTCGGGGTGTGCATCCAAAGGCAAGTGATATGCGTAGAGGTTGATGTCGTGCGCCAACAATCTTTGAAGTCGCTCTTTCATCCATCCGACCACACGGCCATCTTGACCGCGCCAGAACAAACCGTGGTGAACAAAGACGGCATCGGCTTTGGCTGCGATGGCGGCGTCAATCAGTTCCCGACTGGCGGTGACGCCTGAGACTATTTTTTGGATGTTGCGTTTGCCCTCAACCTGCAAGCCGTTGGGGCCGTAGTCTTTGAATCGCGCTGGCTGCAAAAGTTGGTCAAACGCTTGAAGGAGCGTCTTGAAATCTGTCATGGGGATCTCATCTGTTAGTTCAGCAAGTGTTCGTGTATTGTCAACCATCTCCAGCATTTTGATCAACGCATAGGCCACAATGGAAATTATGAAAAAAATTTGGCTCACATTTACCCAAGCGGTCACCGTGCTGCTGGCGGCATGGTTCATTGTTGGCACGCTGCAACCGAGTTGGCTTCAGCGTGGCAAGAGTTCTGGCAGCGTGTCATTCACGCAAGCCATGATCTCAGGGCATTCCGAAAGCTCGCCCGCTGGCAGCTTCCGAGCGGCCGCCCAAAAGGCGACACCTGCCGTAGTCAGCATCAATGTGCAACAAAAAGCGCGGTCCAAGACGCGCCGCAATGATCCTTGGTTTCGTTTTTTTGACGAGCCCGAGGAGGACTCACCCTCGGGTGGCATGGGCAGTGGCGTGATCGTCAGTGCTGAGGGCTATGTCTTAACCAACCACCATGTCATTGAAGGGGCTGAAGCCATCGAAGTGGTGCTCAACGACGGTCGCAGCGCCGCTGCCAAAATCATTGGCACCGACCCTGAAACAGACTTGGCCTTGCTCAAAATAGATTTGCCCAAACTCCCCGTGATTGTGTTGGGGCAGGTTGAATCGCTCCAGGTCGGCGATGCCGTGTTGGCCATTGGCAACCCCTTTGGCGTGGGTCAAACTGTGACCTCCGGTATCGTGAGTGCGCTGGGCCGCAAACAACTCGGTATCAACACCTTTGAAAATTTCATTCAAACCGATGCCGCCATCAATCCTGGTAATTCGGGGGGTGCCTTGGTAGATGTCAATGGCCTGCTGATGGGCATCAACACCGCCATTTATTCTCGCTCTGGGGGCAACATGGGCATTGGCTTTGCAGTTCCTGTGTCAACGGCCACTCAAATCATGGCCTCCCTGATCAAGGACGGTAAAGTCACACGGGGATGGATTGGTGTAGAGCCTCGGCCCCTGAACCCCGAGCTGGCGGAGAGCTTTGGCATTGCCAAAAACTCTGGCGCTTTGCCCAAAGGGGTTTTGATCAATGGTGTGCTGCAAAACAGCCCTGCTGCAAAAGCCGGCGTTCAACCCGGCGACCTGGTCATGCAAGTGGCGGGTCAGGAAGTGGGTGACGTCCCCGAGTTGCTTTCGAAGGTTGCGGCCTTGAAGCCTGGTGAAGCTGCGGTTTTTTCCGTGTTGCGTGGCGGGAAATTATTGGCCTTGAGCATTACACCGGGAACAAGGCCCTTGCGGCGCTGAGGTTTAGGAAGCCTTGGTGGCCTCTTCCTCGGCCGGGGCTTGCGTGTGTTTGATGACGAGTCTTGCCGCCCAAATGCCCAGTTCGTAGAGCAAACACATCGGGATGGCCAGCGCCAACTGCGACACCACATCGGGAGGCGTCACGATAGCCGCAATGACAAACGCAAGGACCACAAAGTAGCCACGAAAATCTTTGAGTTTTTCAATGGTGACAACGTTCAGTCTGGCCAAGACCACCACCGCAATGGGCACCTCAAATGCCAAACCAAAAGCAAAGAACATGTTCAAGACAAAACCGAGATAGGCCTCAATGTCAGGCGCAGCCGTGATGCTTTTAGGCGCGAAGCTTTGAATGAACTTGAAAACTTGCCCGAAAACAAAGAAATAACAAAAGGCCACACCAATGAAAAACAAAAGTGTGCTGGAAATCACCAAGGGCATGACCAAACGCTTTTCATGAGCGTATAAGCCTGGGGCAATAAACGCCCAAACCTGATAGAGCACCACAGGAAGCGCCAACAAAAAGGCGGCCATCAGCAAAATTTTGAGGGGCACCATGAAAGGCGAAATGACGGATGTGGCGATCAAGGTGGTGCCTGCTGGCAGATGCGCCACCAAAGGCGCCGCCATCAAATCGTAAAGCTCTGCGGGTCCAGGGAAAATGGCCAGAATACCGGCCGCCACGCCCAGGCCAACCATGGCGCGAACCAAACGATCACGCAGCTCAATCAGGTGCGCCACAAAAGGCTGCTCTGTGCCAGCCAATTCGTCTTCGGGCTTTGTGTTGGGATCGGACACTGAGAATTAACCTAATCGTGTGGGTCGATAACGCGCCACTCTGGCGGCGCCCGACAATGTTTTGGTGCGAACGCCAGCCCGCGCTTTGTACCACTGGGGTACCGCTGCTTGCTTGAGTCTGAATTTTTTTCCAGGGTGCTTGTAAACCGGCGGAGGGGGTTCCCAGGGTGTGTGAGGGGTGTCGTTTGACAAACTTGCGGTGGTGCTGTCCCATTCCTTTTCAAAGTCAATGGCGGTGGACTGTACCGAGCTCTCAACATCCCTGGCCGCGCCCTCGACCGTTTCTTTCATTTTCTTCAGCTCTTCCAAATCCATGGTGCGGTTGACCTCAGCTTTCACATCGGCGATGTAACGCTGAGCCTTGCCCATCATGTTGCCCAAGGTGCGCGCCACGCGCGGCAACTTTTCAGGGCCGATGACAATCAACGCCACCACCCCGATGAGGGCTATTTTGGAAATGCCAAGATCGATCAAATCAGGACTTTGTCTTGGCTTCCACGTCGATCGTGGTTTTTTCAGCCGCAACCGAAGCGGCTACTTGCCCAGCTGGCTTTTCTTCGGTGGTGGGATTGCCGTTGGCATCTTTCATGCCATCTTTAAAACCTTTGACGGCGCCACCCAAATCGGAACCCATGTTTTTCAGCTTTTTAGTGCCGAACACCATGACCACGATCAACAAAACGATGAGCCAGTGCCAAATTGAAAATGAACCCATGGATATCTCCTAACTGTATTGTTCGATTCTAAGCGTTTAACCCCGCAGCCAAGGGCGAGGCCCGCCCATGACATGGAAATGCAAGTGGTGAACTTCTTGACCGCCTTCCGAGCCGGTATTGGTCACAATTCTGTAACCCCCGTCTGGATAAGGGCGGCAACCTTGCTCCAACGCCAGTTTGGGTGCCAAGGCCATTAAATGCCCCATTAAGGCCGAATGTTCTAGGGTTATTTGGGCCATCGAAGGGATGTGCAACTTGGGGACCATCAAGAAATGGACCGGTGCCCAAGGCGCAATGTCATGAAAAGCATAGACATGCTCGTCTTCGTAGACTTTTTTGGAGGGGATTTTCCCCGCAATGATTTTGCAGAAAAGGCAGTTGGGGTCTTGCATCATTCACCTGATTTTTCACGTTGTTCAGCTTTGCGCAGGGCTTTTTCCTCCAAGCCACTCAGACCCTCACGGCGGCTCAGTTCGGCCACCACATCGGCGGGAGACAAGCCGAAGTGTGCCAAGGCAATCATGCTGTGAAACCACAAGTCGGCCACCTCGCCCACCAGTTTGTGCGCTTCGCCGCCGTGCTCCATGTCTTTGGCTGCCATCACCGTTTCGGTGGCTTCTTCGCCAATTTTTTTCAGAAAAGCATCCGGCCCTTTATGCAACAGGCGTGCCACATAACTTTTTTCGGGGTCGCCACCGTTGGCCGGTTTGCGACTTTCAATCACGGCCGCTAAACGGGCCAAGGCATCGGTTGAACTCATGATTTTGGCAGCGGGTGCTCACTTGTAAATGGTTTCGGGGTCTTTCAAGACGGGCTCAGTGGCGGTCCATTCGCCATTTTGATACTGCTGGAAGAAACAACTGTGACGGCCGGTGTGGCAAGCAATCCCGGGCTCGTGTCCCAATTGTGTGACCTTGAGGAGCACCACATCGTTGTCGCAATCAAGGCGCATCTCGTGCACAGTTTGCACATGGCCAGACTCTTCGCCTTTGAACCACAGTTTGTTGCGTGATCGGCTGAAATACACCGCGCGTTTCAGCTCGGCAGTTTTATGCAGCGCTTCCCGGTTCATCCAAGCGAACATCAGCACATCGCCCGTGCTGGCCTCTTGCGCGATGACAGGCACCAAGCCCTGCGCGTCCCATTTGATTTGATCAAGCCATTTCATGGGGAGAATCTACCACTTGTCTAAGCCTTGAGCAGGCCTTAGTTCACAAACGGACAGGAATTCCTCGCTCGCGCATGCGTTGCTTGGCTTCCTGGACGGTGAATTCGCCGTAATGAAAAATGCTGGCGGCCAGCACAGCATCTGCCCCACCCTGCTGCACGCCATCGGCCAAATGGTCCAGGTTGCCCACACCGCCAGAGGCAATGACGGGCACTTGAACAGCATCGCTCACGGCTTTGGTGAGGGCCAAATCAAAGCCTGACTTGGTGCCATCGCGATCCATGCTGGTGAGCAAAATCTCGCCAGCGCCAAACTCGGCCATTTTGGCGGCCCATTGAACAGCGTCTAAACCCGTGTTCTGCCGGCCGCCATGGCTGTAGACGTCCCAACCTTCACCGCGCAAGAGAATGTCGTCCCCAAGACGACGCTTGGCGTCAATGGCCACGACGATGCACTGAGCGCCGTACTTTTGTGAGGCATCGCGAATAATTTGCGGGTTGGCAATGGCCGCTGAATTGAAACTGGTTTTGTCGGCCCCTGCATTCAGTAAGCGGCGCACATCTTCCACTGTTCTCACGCCGCCGCCCACGGTCAGGGGAATGAACACCTGTGAAGCCACGGCTTCAATGATGTGAAGAATCAAATCACGACCATCGCTGGTGGCAGTGATGTCCAAAAAAGTCAGCTCATCGGCGCCTTGCTCGTTGTATCTGGCGGCAATTTCAACAGGGTCACCTGCATCGCGAAGTTCAACAAAGTTAACGCCTTTGACCACGCGGCCGCCAGTCACATCAAGGCAAGGAATGATTCGTTTGGCCAGCATGTGATTTAAATGGTCATTTGTTGCCAGCCCACCCAGGTCTGCGCTGCAGGCACTTCAATCGGCGTTGTGACCCGCGCAGCCTCAACGCACAACATGCGTTGATAAGCCTCAGCGGGCATGTCTTTAAACTGGCTGCATTTTTCTGCACCAGGATTCCAAACCACGCTTTGGCCCCAGGAAGGGCTTTGTGAAATTTGCAGCACATGTTTGCCATCTTGCAAGGTCCACGTAGGCTGCTTGTCAGTGACCACATCGTAGACCCGATCAAACTCAGTGTTGAAGCTGAGTTGACCTGAGCATTCTTGATGGCTGTCCCTCACGGTATCCCATTCTGGCTGATGCGCTTGCCCATGCAAGCTCACTTGGTCAATCTGATTGACAGCAAAGTAGGTGTGCAGTGCCCCCGTGAAGGTCAAGGGTTTTTCGCCAAGATTTTCAATGGCCAAATTAATTTTCAAACTGTGAGCTGCCAGCGATACGCTGATCAAAGCCCTGAACTGAACAGGCCACAAGGCAAGGGTGTGCTGATTGGCCGCTAGTTCAAACACTTTCTCGGCGCCCTGGCTGCGTTCGGCCAACAAAAGCCAAGGCATATTGCGCGCAAACCCATGCTTGGGCAAATGACCGCGTTGGTTGAATTGTGGAAAGCAAACAGGAATGCCGCCCCGAATGGCGGTGGTGCCATCACAAACGGCGGCAGGACTCAAATACAAACGCTCACGACCAGCCGCTTGCCAAGACAAAACATGAGCGCCCTGCTCGGCCACAAACACACTGTCACCGTTGGGCAAAGACCAGCGCCAACCAGCGTGGCCTTCCAATGTTTCAGTCGTTGAGTTCATCGGCCCTTGCCTGGGCTGCTTGGAAATCAAGGTCGCCAGAGTAAATGGCCCGACCGCAAATGACGCCTTCTACGCCTTCCTCTTCGACAGCACAGAGCTGCTCGATGTCGGCCATGTTCGACAAACCGCCAGAAGCAATGACTGGAATGGTGAGAGCTTGCGCCAACTTCACAGTGGCATCAATGTTGATGCCACTCAACATACCGTCGCGGCCAATGTCGGTGTAAATGATGGACTCGACGCCCCAGTCCTCAAATTTTTTGGCCAAGTCAACGACTTCGTGACCGGTGAGTTTGCTCCAGCCGTCGGTGGCCACTTTGCCGTCTTTGGCGTCGAGACCCACGATGATGTGGCCTCCAAAGGCGCTGCAAGCATCGCGCAAGAAGCCAGGATTTTTCACCGCGGCGGTGCCAATGATGACGTAGCGCAGACCGCTGTCGATGTATTTTTCGATGGTGTCCAAATCTCGAATACCGCCGCCCAGCTGAACCGGTATCTCGCTTCCCACCGCTTTCAGGATGGATTTGATGGCAGCGAAGTTTTGCGGCTTACCGGCAAAGGCCCCATTGAGGTCGACCAAGTGCAAGCGTCTTGCGCCTTTTTCGAGCCAGCTTTGAGCCATGGCCGCAGGGTCCTCACCAAAAGTGGTGGCTTGGTCCATGTCGCCTTGTTTGAGGCGAACGCAATGGCCGTCTTTGAGATCAATTGCAGGTATCAGAATCATGGCTAAGGGGTAGCGCTAGAGTGAAGAAAATGAAATTGGAAATGAAGTCAGAACATCAAGGTTGCCAATGCAAAAAGTTCCGATAAAGGGCCAAACCTTGGTCGGCACTTTTTTCTGGGTGGAACTGCGTTGCAAACAAATTATCTCTCGCAATGGCACAAGCAAAAAGCCCACCATAGTCAGTTTGTGCTGCAACATGGGCTGAATGATCGGGTTTTGCGTAAAAACTGTGTACGAAATAGAAATAACTGCCATCGGGAATGTCGCCCCAAACTGGGTGCTGGACGCCTGAATGCCGGCTGAAATTGACCTGATTCCAGCCCATTTGCGGGACTTTGAACCGGCTGCCATCTGACTGAATCTTACCAAGCAAATCAAACTTGATCACGTTGCCATGGACAAGCCCCAGACCAGGTGTGTCGCCTTCCTCGCTGTGATCAAGCAACATTTGCATGCCAACACACACACCAAACAAAGGTTTTTTGGCTGCGGCTTCAAGCACTGCCTCCATGAGCCCAGAGTCTCGCAGCTCGCGCATGCAATCGGGCATGGCGCCTTGACCGGGCAAAACCACACGGGTGGCGTTGCGCACATCCTGAGGGTTGGCAGTGATTTTCACTTCTACGCCGGTGTCTTGCGCTGCATGCATGACCGCTTGGGCGACTGAGCGCAAATTGCCCATGCCGTAATCGACCACCGCCACAGAGTTGGGGGGCATGCTCAGAGCGAGCCTTTGGTCGAAGGGATCACGCCCACAGAACGAGGATCGATTTCGAGGGCGGCACGCAAAGCACGGGCAAAGGCTTTGAACACCGTTTCGGCTTGGTGGTGCGCATTGTCGCCCCGCAAGTTGTCGATGTGGAGCGTAACCAGGGCGTGGTTCACAAAGCCTTGGAAAAATTCGTGCATGAGTTGTGTGTCAAAACCGCCCACCATGCCGCTGGTGAAAGGCACGTGATTGACCAAACCAGGACGCCCAGAAAAGTCGATGACCACCCGCGACAAAGCTTCGTCAAGGGGCACATAGGCATGGCCATAACGGCGCAAGCCTTTTTTATCACCCACGGCTTTGGCCACAGCTTGACCCAATGTGATGCCCACATCCTCCACGGTGTGATGACCATCGATGTGCAGGTCGCCTTTGGCTTCGATTTCCAAATCGATCAGGCCATGGCGTGCAATTTGATCGAGCATGTGATCAAAGAAGCCAATGCCCGTAGACAAGTTGGATTGGCCAGTGCCGTCCAAATTCACTTTAACGCGAATTTGAGTTTCTGCAGTTTTGCGCGTGACTTCTGCAACGCGGGGTGTACTCATAAAGATTCCTTGAATGCTGCCAGCATTTGTGCGTTTTCTGCTGGGGTTCCGACAGTGAGGCGCAAACAGTGGGCGAGCAATGGGTGCATTTTAGAAACGTTCTTGACCAAAATGCCTTTCGTTCTCATACCTTCGAAGCATTTTGTGGCGTCTGGCATACGAACCAACAGCATATTGGCCTGACTGGGGAAGACGTGAACATTCGGAAGAGCGGCCAATGACTGACTGAGTTTTTCACGTTCTTGCCGAATTTCGGCGGCTTGTTGTGCAAATACTTCGGCATGTTCCAAAGCGAACAAAGCGCATTCGCAGTTCAAAACACTGATGTTGTAGGGGGGGCGAACTTTGTCGATTTCAGCAATCAGCGCCTTGGGGCCCAGCATATAACCAAGGCGCACACCGGCCAACCCAAATTTAGACAAGGTGCGCATGAGCAATACGTGACCATGTTGGGCAATGCGGTCCATGTAGGTTTGACTGGCAAAAGGCTGATAAGCCTCATCCATCACAACGAGTCCGCCTTGTTGACCTTGGGCCACCACAATGCGTTCAATCACGTCGGCGTTCCAAAGTGTGCCTGTTGGGTTGTTGGGGTAGGCCAAATAAACCACCGCCGGTTTGTGCTCGACAATGGCTGCCAACATGGCGGTTTCGTCCAATTCAAAGTTGGCAGTGAGTGGAACACCATGAAACTTCACACCTTGCAACTGAGCGCTCACGGCATACATCACAAAGCCAGGCACAGGCGCTAAGAAAGCAGCACCCGGGACATCACACGCCATTGAAATGAGCGTGATGAGTTCGTCGGAGCCATTGCCCAGCATGATGTCGAAGTCTGGCGGCATTTGAGCGTAGTTGGCCAATGCTTTCCTGAGCACATTGACACGCTCACCCGGGTACCGGTTGAGGGCCAAAGCGCCCAGGCGCGCGCCTAACTTAAGTTGCAAGTTGGGCGGTAGTCCATGCGGATTTTCCATGGCATCTAACTTCACCAAGCCGGTTGCATCTTGGATGGCATAGGCCTGCATCGACTGCACATCTTGGCGAATGTGCTGCAGCCAAGCATTTGAAGAGGGGGGCAAGCTCTTGCTCGAATGTTGATTTTCACTCATGGCGTCTCTCTTTGCGGCGGCACAGGGTTCAAGCGCAATTCGGCAGCACGGGCATGCGCTTGCAAACCTTCGCCATAAGCCAATTCAGCGGCTATTTTGCCGAGATTTTGTGCGCCCTTCTCACTGACCTCAATGAGGCTTGAGCGCTTTTGAAAATCGTAAACACCCAAGGGCGAAGAAAATCGGGCTGTGCCACTGGTGGGCAAGACATGGTTGGGGCCAGCGCAATAATCACCCAAGGACTCACTGGTGAAGGCACCCAAGAAAATCGCGCCTGCATGTTTTAGCAAGGGCTCCCAGGCATGGGGGGTTTGGCTGGACACTTCTAGATGCTCTGGCGCAATGCGATTGCTGATGTCACAGGCCTCTTGCATGCTTCGCGTTTGAATGAGGGCACCCCGATCGTTCATGGACTTGGCAATGATTTTTGCACGTGGCAATGTCGGCAATAAACGGTCAATGGCTTGCTGAACTTTTTCAATGTAATCGGCATCTGGGCACAGCAAAATACTTTGCGCCAACTCATCGTGTTCGGCTTGCGAAAATAAATCCATGGCCACCCACTCAGCAGGTGTAGTGCCGTCAGCCAAAACCAAAATTTCGCTAGGGCCTGCAATCATGTCAATCCCGACAGCACCAAAAACACGTTTCTTTGCGCTCGCCACATAGGCGTTGCCAGGGCCAGTAATTTTGTCAACCTTGGGCACAGTTTCTGTACCATAGGCCAAAGCAGCCACCGCTTGTGCACCCCCAATGGTGAACGCACGAGAGACCCCAGCCACATAGGCCGCAGCCAAAACCAAAGGATTTTTCACACCCTGTGGCGTCGGCACCACCATGATGATCTCTTGAACACCCGCCACATGCGCAGGGATGGCATTCATCAACACAGATGAAGGGTAGGCTGCTTTTCCGCCTGGCACATAAATGCCAACCCGGTCTAAGGGCGTGACCTTTTGCCCCAGCAAGCTACCGTCTTCGTCTTTGTAGGACCAACTCTCTCCAGAGGCTTTTTTCTGCGCTTCGTGGTAACTGCGCACACGTCTGGCGGCCGCTTGCAAGGCTTCTTTTTGCACAACAGGCAAGCCCTCAAAAGCAGCCTTGAGTTCATCTTGCGTCAGGGTCAACTGTTGCATGCTGTGTGCATTCAATCCATCAAAGCGCTGCGTATAGGCCAATACGGCCGCATCGCCTCGCGTTTGAACGTCTGCCAAAATTTCGGCCACACGCGACTCAATGGCAGCGTCAGCTTCAGACGACCAATGCAAACGTTTTTGAAATGCCGATTCGAAATTTGAATCGGTGGTGTTTAAACGCAAAGCCTTTGCAACAAGGGCAGTCATGTCTCCACTTTCTTATTTCTTGGTTTTGGCGGCCTGGCCCGCTGCCACCGCATTCGCAAATGCTTCAATGATGGCGCGAATGGGTTCTTGCTTGAGTTTGAGGGATGCTTGATTGACCACCAAACGCGAACTGATGTCCATGATGCGCTCCACCTCAATCAGATGATTCGCCTTCAAGGTACTGCCGGTTGAAACCAGGTCGACGATGGCGTCGGCCAAGCCCGTGAGAGGTGCCAGTTCCATGCTGCCATAGAGCTTGATGAGATCGACGTGAACGCCTTTTTGCGCAAAAAATTCACGCGCAATGCTGGTGTATTTGGTAGCCACTTTCATGCGTGAGCCAGAGCGAACCGCAGAGGCGTAATCGTAGTCAGCACGGACGGCCACGCTCATGCGGCACTTGGCAATTTGCAAATCAAGCGGCTGATACAAACCTTGGCCACCATGCTCAATCAAGGTGTCTTTGCCCGTGACGCCCAAATCGGCGCCGCCATATTCCACATAGGTCGGCACGTCGGTGGCCCGCACCAAGACCACGCGCACACCGACTTGGTTGGTGGGCAAAATGAGTTTGCGTGAAGTTTCTGGATCTTCCAGAACTTCGATGCCTGCTGCCTTCAAGAGCGGCAGAGTCTCATCAAAAATTCGTCCTTTGGACAAGGCCAAGGTGATCATGTCAGTTCCTGTCATTTCCAGCTGTTATTGCCACAGATCATTTCGCGCGTTCAATCTGCGCACCTACTTTGCGCAGTTTGGCTTCCATGCGGTCATAGCCACGGTCTAAGTGGTAGATGCGGTCGACGATGGTTTCGCCATCGGCCACCAAACCAGCAATGACCAAGCTGGCAGAAGCGCGCAGATCAGTGGCCATGACAGTAGCACCCGACAACTGTGAAACACCCTGAACCACAGAAACTTTACCGTCAATTTGAATGTTGGCACCCAAACGCACCAACTCATTGACATGCATGAACCGATTTTCAAAAATAGTTTCTGTGACTTTGCTGGTGCCCTCCGCCACGCAATTCAAAGCCATGAATTGTGCTTGCATGTCGGTGGGAAAGCCAGGGTACTCGGTGGTTCTGAAACTCTGTGCCTTCAGTCGTCCGGAAGCTTTCACGCGCACAAAATCTGCACCCACCTCAATTTGTGCCCCAGCGTCGCGCAGTTTGTCGATGACCGCATCCATGTGATCACCCCGCGCGTGTTTTAACAGCACATCCCCGCCCGTAGCAGCGACAGCGCACAAGAAAGTTCCGGCCTCAATCCGATCCGCCACGACGGCATGTGTGCAGCCCTGAAGTTTGTCAACACCTTGAATGTGGATTCGACTCGTGCCATGACCCTTGATTTTGGCACCCATGCGAATGAGCATTTCGGCCAAGTCGGGAATCTCGGGCTCCTGCGCTGCATTTTCCAAAACAGTTTCACCTTCGGCCAAAACAGCCGCCATCAAAAAATTTTCTGTGCCCGTGACGGTGACCATGTCTGTGGCAATGCGGGCGCCCTTGAGGCGCGTGCGGCCATTGGCCAAACTGGCCACCATGTAGCCATGTTCTACAGCAATGACAGCACCCATGGCTTGCAAGCCCTTGATGTGCTGATCTACAGGACGCGATCCAATGGCACACCCCCCTGGTAAAGACACACGCGCCATGCCAAACCGAGCCAACAAAGGGCCCAAGGCCAGCACCGAAGCCCGCATGGTTTTAACCATCTCATAGGGGGCCTCTGGATTGTTCAGTGCGCTAGCATCTAATCGAACAGAATCGTCGTCTTCGTTGACACAACGCACACCCATGTTGCGGATGAGCTTGAGCATGGTGCTCACATCTTCTAACTTGGGCACATTCCGAAGCACCACCACTTGGTCTGTCAACAAGGCTGCGCATAGTTCAGGCAGGGCCGCATTTTTTGCACCTGAAATTTCAATTTCGCCATTCAAAGAATGACCACCGCGAATGATGAGTTTGTCCATTTTCTTGATCTTGTGCTGGAATTAAGCCTGTGTTTGCCCTTGTGCTTTCAACCATTCTGCAGGCGTGAAAGTTTTCATCGACAAAGCATGTACTTCATCATTTTGCATTTTGTTGCCCAAAGTGGCATAGACCTTTTGGTGACGAACAATCAGTCGCAAGCCCTCAAACTGATCGGACACTACCACCGCCTGCCAATGGCGCCCATCACCGCTCACTTCAAGGTGCTGGCATGCAAGGCCTGCGGCAATCATGGTTTGAATTTGTTCTGCTGTCATTTTGTAGCGCTCACTGTGTGGGGATCAGCCTCTGATTTTGTAGCCGGTCTTTAGCAACTGAATGGCCAAAGTACCCACAGCTAACAAAGCCACAGAGACCACGGTTAAGCTGATCCAAGGCGAGACATCGCTTTGACCAAAGAAACCGTATCGAAAACCGTCAATCATGTAAAAGAAGGGATTGAGGTGACTCAATCCTTGCCAGAAAGACGGCAAAGAATGGATGGAATAAAAAACGCCCGATAAAAAGGTCATGGGCATGATGACAAAACTTTGGAATGCCGCCATTTGGTCAAATTTCTCAGACCAAAGACCCGCCACCAAGCCAAGCGTGCCGAGCAAAGCGGCACCCAAAAACGCAAAGGCCAAGATCCACAGTGGCGACACATATTGAAGCGGCGCAAACCACACAGTGACAGCAAACACACCCAGACCGACGGCCAAACCACGAAGCATGGAGGAGCCCACGTAAGCCACAAACCAATGCCAGTGCGACAAGGGTGTGAGCAGCAAAAATACCAAGTTGCCCATGATCTTGCTTTGCACCAAGCTAGAGGAGCTGTTGGCAAAAGCATTTTGTAACACACTCATCATGATGAGTCCGGGCAAGAGAAAGGCTGTGTAGGGTACGCTGTCGTAAACCTTCACATGGTCTTCTAGCACGTGGCCAAAAATCATCATGTACAAGACAGACGTGAGAACAGGCGCGGCGATGGTTTGGAAGGCAACTTTCCAAAAGCGCAGGACTTCTTTGTAAAACAACATGCGCCAGCCGCTCATGATTTGCCCTCGGCCATCACATCTAGAAACACGTCTTCTAAATCGGCTTTGCGAATTTCAATGTCTTCAGCCGTGAGTCCCGCTTGGCGGACGGCTGCCAAATAATTTTCAATGTCCAAAGCGTCGTGGGCAGGAAACTGAACAATGCGGCCAGTGACACGCGCCTTGTTGGCCAACGCGGCTGGCAATTGGCCGTCCAATTTAAAGCGCAGCACATTGCTTGAAGCTGACTTGAGCAGCTCCGACGTCGTGGCAAGCGCTAAAACACGACCTTGTTTGAGCATGGCCAGCCTGCCGCACAAAGCTTCCGCCTCTTCCAAATAATGCGTGGTCAACAAAACGGTATGGCCATCGCGGTTCAGCTTGGCAATGAACTGCCACAGGGTTTGCCGAAGCTCAACGTCAACCCCCGCTGTAGGCTCGTCCAGCACGATGACCCGAGGCTTGTGCACCAGCGCTTGCGCTACCAACACGCGGCGCTTCATGCCGCCGGACAACTGACGCATGTTGGCATTGGCCTTGTCGGACAAACCCAAGTGACCCAGAAGCTCGTCAATCCAATCGTCGTTGTGTTTCACACCAAAATAGCCAGATTGAAAACGCAAGGCTTCTCGGACTGAAAAGAAAGGGTCAAAAACCAACTCTTGAGGCACCACTCCCAACATGCGTCGGGCTTGTGCGTAGTCGGTTTGGACGTCATGACCGTGGACCAGAACTCGGCCTTCTGAGGCCTTGGTCAGGCCAGCCAAAATACTGATGAGCGTGGTTTTACCGGCCCCATTAGGACCCAGCAAACCAAAAAACTCCCCTTCAGCAATGTCAAAGCTGATCTGGTTGAGCGCTGTGAAGGGCTGACTGCCAGCTGTTTTGGCAGGGAATGTTTTGGAAACGGATTGAAAAGAGATGGCGGGCATGAGCCCCTATTTTACGTTCATGCGCTTTCGACCAAGAGCTCTGAAACGCCATAAAGCGTGGCCAATTCGCGTAATTTGATGGGGAAGTGCTTAAATTTCAATGTTTTGGACAAACTTGCCGCCTCTCGTCGGCATCCCAACAGCACAGCCAAGGCAGAAGAATCAAAATCAATGAGTGCGCCAGCCTGAATTTCAAGCACTGACTCGGAACTGTTTCGAATTTGACGCTGTAACTGCTCTAGGCAAGCAGTCGCATTGCTGTGCCGCAAATCTGAAGGTAGCGTTAGAAGAACGGAGCTCATGCGGATGCGTGTGTGGGGTTGTGGGCCAAGTCAAGTCAGGCTTTTTTGGCGTTGGACTTGTTGCGATCAGACAAGCTTTTGATCAGGCCATCCAATCCACCCGCATTGATTTCCTTGGCAAACTGTGAACGGTAGTTTTCCACCAACCAGATGCCCATGACATTCAGGTCAAAAATTTTCCAGCCTGCGCCTTCACCCGGTGTTTTCTCTAAGCGATAGTCCAATTGAATGGGATCGCCCTTGCTTTTGACTTCGGTTTGGACCACCAAATTCTTATCGTCCGATGCACCGCGGAGAGGTTTGACTTCAATCACCTGCTCATTGATTTGGGTGAGTGCGCCCGAGTAAGTTCTGATGAGCAGCAGTTTAAATTCTTCTTGCAAGCGTTCTTGCTGTTCGGGTGTGGCCTTGCGCCAGCCAGGTCCCGTCGCCAAGGCTGTCATGCGCCTGAAATTCACATGCTGCATCAACTTGTTGTCCACCAGTTGCATGATCTTGTTGACGTCGCCACCCTTGATATTTTTATCAGCACGAACAGCGTCTAAGGTTTCGTTGGAAATGCGTTTGACAAAAGCATCTGGCGCTTCATCGGCGGCCCAAGTTGCACCGACACTGAAACTCAGGCCTACGGCCGTGGAAACATGGAGGAAGAAATTAAAAATTCGCCGGTTCATAGGTGCATATCATAAAGAGTGCCATGCCCTTTAACGCGCCAACTGTGAAAAAAGTTGCCACAGAGTCCCTCGATGGGAAAACCAAAACTGGCTTATTGTGGCTTGGGTTCGCCTGGGGTGGGGGCAGAGTTGCCCTTGGAAGCGGGATGATCAGGATCGTCATAGTCATCCATCATGGGGGGATTGCCGTCGTAGATGTCGTTCAAACGCTTTTGCAAGTAAGCATCCCGCGTGAAAGAGTAGGGATCGAGGGCGGCCTGACGGACTGCATCTGATAACTTCAAAAAGCGCTCTCGTTTGTCAGTCAGGCGCAGCACCGACAGGGTGTTTCGATCGCCAATGTCCTTCATCTGCTGGTTCACATCTGTTTTGAAATCGACATACAAACCCAAACTGTCACGCACGGTCGAAGGGCCAAAAAACGGCAGAACCACATAAGGTCCAGACGACACGCCCCA
>CANJOS010000052.1 GCA_947476015.1 Comamonadaceae bacterium
ACGGCATTTTCAATCGCCTTTTTGGTCACGATGTCGCGTGGCTTCAAATCTTTCTGGATGGCTTCCAATAAAACCTTGGCCGATTCTTTGGCTGAGTTTTTTGTTTCATCATGGGGGTTGGCCATGGTGGAAGAGTAGGGGAGTGACATGCCCAGCGCTTCAAAAGAGGAAGACATGGTGTTGGCGGTGTACATGCCGCCGCATGAGCCTGTTCCAGGAATGGCGCGCTTTTCAATTTCTTTCAAATCGAAGTCACTCAAATTGCCCGCAGAGTTTTGGCCCACCGCTTCAAAAACACTCACAATGTTCAAGTCTTTGCCTTGGTAGCGGCCTGGCAAAATGGTACCGCCGTAAACGTAGATTGCAGGCACATTGGCGCGCAAGATGCCCATCATGCCGCCGGGCATGTTTTTGTCGCAACCGCCCACCACCAACACACCATCCATCCACTGGCCTTGAACGCAGGTTTCAATACAGTCTGAAATAACTTCGCGGCTGACCAGCGAGTACTTCATGCCCTCAGTACCCATGGCCATGCCATCTGAAATCGTGGGGGTTCCAAAAATCTGAGCATTGCCGCCAGCCTCTTCAATGCCCTCTACCGCAGCATCGGCCAGCTTTTGCAAGCCGCTGTTACAGGGGGTGATGGTGCTGTGACCATTCGCAACGCCCACCATGGGCTTCACAAAATCGCCTTCTTCGTAGCCCATGGCGTAATACATGGAGCGGTTGGGCGCCCTTGATTTACCTTGCGTGATGTTCGCACTGCGGCGGTTGCTCGGGGTAGCGGGGTGAATCGGAATGATCTTGTCGGTCATGGTTTTGTCTGCGTTTGAGGTAGCAAAAATTTTCTAGCCCAAGACTAGAAAGGGTTAATTCAGGATTCTAAGGGAGGACGCAAGGCTTTTGAATTCGCCGGCCTTGGGTCGCAGGGATTATTCTGATCCCTCTCAGGGGTTTTACGCTGTTCAACTGGGTCATCAACAAGGCACAATCTCCCCATGTTGATTCACCCCCAAATAAACCCCATTGCGCTGCAATTGGGGCCCGTTGCAGTTCATTGGTATGGTTTGACCTATTTGGCAGCGTTTGCTTTGTTCTATTACTTGGCGTCGCGGCGACTGCAGCATTTACCTTATGCGCGTCTCAGTCATTGGCAATTGAGAGATGTTGAAGATATTTTGTTTGCGGGAGTTTTGGGTGTGGTGTTGGGCGGTCGTTTGGGCTACTGCTTGTTTTATCAACCCCTTTATTATTTTTCCCACCCTTTAGAGATGGCCTATGTCTGGCAAGGCGGCATGAGCTTTCATGGCGGCTTGTTGGGTGTGATGGCCGCCATGGTGTGGTTTGCCAAAACGCGTCGCAGACCCTTTTTTCAAGTCATGGATTTTGTGGCGCCCTGTGTTCCCACCGGATTGGCAGCTGGTCGCATTGGGAATTTCATCAATGGCGAGTTGTGGGGGCGACAAGCAGATGCCGATTTACCCTGGGGAATGGTCTTCAGAGGGGCCGGCGACTTCCCCCGTCACCCGTCCCAAATTTACCAATTCGCCTTAGAAGGGGTTCTTCTTTTTGCGGTGTTATGGTTGTTTGCACGCCAAAATAGGCCCATGGGACAAGTTTCAGCCGTGTTTTTAATGGGCTATGGCAGCTTGCGTTTTGTGGCTGAATTTTTCAGAGAGCCCGATGCGCACTTAGGACTTCTGTCGATGGGCTTGAGCATGGGGCAGTGGCTTTGTGTGCCTATGATATTGGCCGGTGCTTTTTTATATGGTGCAGTGAACAAGCCACAGAATGCTTGAGCTGCTGAGCGGAGTTTTTGGTTCGTCAATTTAATCCACAACAGGAGACAAGGATGTCAATGTTCAACAAGCATTTAAATCGCAGAAGAATTCTTCAACTGGCAGCAGGTAGCACTGTGACGGGCGCTGCGAGCACCTTCATGCCAGCTTGGGCTCAAGCGCCATCGGCTTGGCCTACGAAGCCAGTCAACTTGATCGTACCGTTTCCTGCGGGCGGCGGAACAGACGCTTTTGCCAGACCCTTAGCGGCCATGTTTTCAAAACTAACCGGTAAACAATTGATCATTGACAACCGGGGTGGTGCTGGTGGCACCTTGGGCGCTGGCATCGCTGCAAAATCAGCGCCAGATGGTTATAACTATTTCATGGGCGCCGTCCATCACACCATTGCACCCAGCATGTACCCCAAGCTGGACTACGATTTAGAACGTGATCTGGTACCTTTGATTCTCATGGCAGCGGTGCCTCAGGTGTTGGTCGTCAACCCCAAGAAAGTTCCCGCCAACAACTTGAAGGAATTTTTGGATTATGTCAAAAAGAATCCAGGTCGATTGAACTATGGCTCTGCTGGTGGCGGTACTTCGCACCATCTCGCGGGTGAATTGTTCAAACTTCAAACGCAAACCTTCATTACGCACATTCCTTATCGCGGTGCCGGCCCCGCCTTGCAAGATTTAATTGCAGGCAACGTCGACATGATGTTCGATGGTTTGGGCTCATCAGCCGCCCACATTAAAGGCGGCAGAATTAAGGCACTCATGGTGTCTGGCGCCAAGCGCAACCCGGCATTCCCTGATGTGCCTTGCTCCTCAGAGTTAGGCTTGCCGGATTACACCGTGAGCACCTGGTATGGCGTTTGGGCGCCAAAGGGAACGCCCGCTGATGTGCAAACCAAAGCCATTGAAGAATTTCGCAAGTCCGCCCAAACAGACGACGCCAAAGCGGTGTGGGCTTCACAAGGTGCAGAATTCCCCAATTTAACGGGCGCACAATTTGATGCGTTCATCAAAACAGAATTACGCAAATGGAGTCAGGTGGTGAAAGCCTCTGGCGCAAAGTTGGATTGAAAATGGCTCAAGAAAATTTGTTCGCAGCATTGCGCGCTGCATTTCCCAAAAACTTAGACAGCGTTGCAGTTGAAACTGACCATGGCCTCCATTACACATGGCGTGATTTAGATCGCGCCAGTGCCATGCTGGCCAATTTGTTGGAGGGCCTGCAACTGCCCAAGGGAAGCCGCATTGCGGTTCAAGTTGAAAAGTCTGTCGAGGCATTTGTGCTTTATTTGGCCACACTGCGCGCAGGCTGTGTTTTCTTACCCTTGAACACGGCATATCAAAGCTCAGAGATTGAATACTTTGTTGGCAATGCCGAGCCTGCTGTGGTGGTTTGTACAAGTGCCAATTTTGGGTGGGTCAGCAAAATTGCATTCAAAGCAGGTACGCAGCATGTGTTCACCTTGAACGAAGACCGCACGGGCACTTTGCTAGAGCGAGCCGTTCACCAAAGGGATCAGCACAAAGTTGCGGTGAAAAGCGCGGACGATTTGGCTGCCATTTTGTACACCAGTGGCACCACAGGCAGAAGCAAAGGCGCCATGCTGACGCACGGCAACATGCTCAGCAACGCGCAAACCTTGAAATCTTATTGGGGTTGGAAAAAAGGCGATGTGCTCATTCACGCTTTGCCCATTTTCCATGTCCATGGTTTGTTTGTGGCCATTCATGGGGCCCTCATCAATGGCAGCAAAATGATTTGGTTGGCCAAGTTTGATCCGAAATTTGTGATTGCCAAAATGCCTGAAGCCACTGTGTTCATGGGTGTACCAACGCTTTATGGTCGGATGTTGTCGGAGCCTTCCTTGACAAAGGCCGTTGCACGCAACATGCGCCTGTTCATTGCAGGTTCTGCCCCCTTGTTGATTGAAACATTCGCAGAATGGCAGCAGCGCACCGGACACACTATTTTGGAGCGCTACGGCATGAGTGAAACAGTCATGCTCACGTCCAATCCTTATGCTGCAGACAAACGGCATGGTGGACAATCCGAACGCCGTGGCGGTACCGTTGGTTTTCCATTGCCCGGCGTGAAACTGCGCGTGCAAGGTGATGACGGCAAGGCTTTGCCTGTGGGTGAAATTGGCAACATTCAGGTGAAGGGTCCGAATGTTTTTCAAGCCTACTGGCGCATGCCAGAAAAAACCAAAGAAGAATTCACGCCCGATGGTTTTTTCAAAACGGGTGATGTAGGAAAAATTGATGAACGCGGTTATGTGGTCATTGTGGGCCGCAGCAAAGACCTGATCATCAGCGGAGGTTACAACGTGTACCCCGCAGAAATTGAAGGCTACATCAACGAGATGCCAGGTGTGGCCGAAAGTGCATTGGTGGGTGTGCCTCATTCAGACTTTGGTGAGGTGGGTGTGGCCGTGGTCATTGCTAAACCAGGTGCCCAGATCAACGCTGAGCACATCATTGCAACTTTGAAATCGCAATTGGCCAATTTTAAAATACCTAAAAAGTGTTTCGTGGTGCCTGAACTCCCCCGAAACACCATGGGCAAGGTTCAGAAAAATTTACTGCGTGAGCAGCACAAAAATTTATTCTTAGCGTAGAACCAACACGGGGACATGACAGTGCGTGAGCACTTGTTGTGTCTCACTCCCCAGCAGCAAACGTTTGATGCCTTTGCGGCCATGCGAGGCCATGATGACCAATTCGGCTTTGTGTTTTTTTGCTGCTGCGATGATGGCATCAGACACGATATCGGAGCGGCTAACAACACCTTTGGCTTTGATGCCTTTGGCTTCCGCTGAATTTTTAACGGCGTCAACAGCCGCTTGTGCTTCGTCTGCCCATTGGGCTTCAATCCGCGCGACATCTTTGGCATTGAGGGGAATGCTGCCTTCAAAGTAAGCCTGTGGGTAGCGCGGCACCACTTTCAGAGCGATCAGTTCTGCGCCACAAGTGGCAGCCAAGCCAATGGCATGAGTGACTGCTTTTTTGGACAGTGCAGAGCCGTCAGTGGCAACAAGAATTCGGTCATACATGGTGAGCTCCTTTTGTGAATCGATGTTGAAAGTTTAAAGCGCTGAATTTCATGCGTCTTGATCTAGATCAAGTTTCACTCAAGCGGGGTAACTTATCTTCAAGGCATGTCAAATCAAGCATGCCGCCCTGATGTCCAAGCTTTGGCCTCTCAATGGTCATTGCTTGATCATGCACAGGAGTGGTCTGATTTCAGTCAGGTGAGCGAACAACACCCCCGTCAATGGACGTCCAGTGTTGTTTTCGAAGGCATGTATTGCACAGCCTGCGCCATCAACATAGAAGAAGCTTTGTTGTCGGTGCCCGGCGTGGTCGCGGCCCAAATCAGTGCGGCGAGTCACAGGGGGCGGGTGGTGTGGTCTTCAGATCAAACGCAGCCTTCCGATTGGATGAAGGCAGTTGCCAAGTTGGGTTATCAAACAGTGCCAGCCCATGACGCGTTGGCCAATGAAGTGCGCCGCGAAGACGCTAGGAAAATGCTGTGGCGCCTGGGTGTGGCGGGCCTTTGCATGATGCAAGTCATGATGTATGCCACGCCGGTTTACTTGAGTGATCCGCAAGACATGGCACCCGATATGGTGCAACTTTTGAGGTGGGCATCTTGGGTCTTGTCCTTGCCTGTCTTGTTTTTTTCCTGCATGCCTTTTTTCAAAACAGCCTGGCTCGATTTGAAGCAAAGAAAAATCAGCATGGACTTGCCGGTGGCCATCGGCATGGGGGTTACCTTTGTGGTCAGTACACTAGGAACCTTCGAGCCGCAGGGGCCCTTTGGTGCTGAAGTTTATTTCGACTCTTTCACCATGTTCGTGTTCTTCTTATTGACAGGACGTTGGCTCGAATTGCGATTGCGAGATAAAACGGCAGGCGCCTTGGAAGCGGTGATGAATCGATTGCCAGACGCCGTGCACAGAAAATCAAAACACGGCCAGTGGGAACTGACCACCTTGCGTCATTTGCATTTGCAAGATGTCATTCAAGTCAGGCCAGGCGAGGCGTTTGCTGCGGATGCTCACATTGTGTTGGGCGAAACGCAAGTGGATGAGGCCTTGCTCACGGGTGAGTCTCGGCCACTTCCCAGAGGCATGGGCGAGCGTGTTTTGGCTGGCAGTTTGAACCTCACCGCAACAGTCGAAGTCCAAGTCTCGTCTCTTGGGAAGCAAACCCGATTTGGCCAAATGGTGACCCTCATGGAGAGCGCCTCGGTGTCCAAGCCCAGCATGGCCTTGTTGGCCGACCGGGTGGCCAAGCCTTTCTTGTGGGCGGTCTTGCTGATGGCTGCATTGGCCGCTGCCTGGGGCTGGCAACTTGGTCCTGCGCATGCCCTGATGGTGGCCGTCTCTGTATTGATTGTCACTTGCCCATGCGCCTTGTCGCTGGCCACGCCTGCGGCCATGTTGTCAGCGGCCGGCGCTTTGGCCAAAGCCGGTGTCATGCTGAGAAGCTTGCAAGCTCTGCAAATGTTGGCTCAGGTGGACACGGTCATCTTCGACAAAACCGGCACCCTGACTCGAGAAGATTTCAGCTTGAAGCACATCGCTACTCGCTCAGGAGTTCTGCCTGAGCAAGCTTTGGCTTGGGCAGCAGGATTGGCCCATTGTTCTTTTCACCCGGTTTCCAGATCTTTGGTTAGGGCTTATCAGCACATGGCCTGTACCCCCCCCGACTTGGAGAATGTCCAAGAGTTTGCAGGGCAGGGCGTTCAAGCCACTTGGCGTGAAAATGTTCAGCAAACAGGTGCTGAAATCACAAAAGAATTGCGCTTAGGATCAGCTGCATTTTGCGATGTGTCCCCCACGCAAGACGATGTATTGCAAGCTTGGCTGAGTGATCAAGATGGCTGGCTGGCCACTTTTGAATTTGCTGAAACACCCCGCGAAGAAGCAGTGGCAACTTTGCGCGCACTTCAAAATATGGGTTTGCGTATTCGAGTTTTATCGGGGGACGGTCAAGCTTCAGTGACGCAATTGGCCCAGCGTTTGGGCGTTGCGGATGCGCAAGGTGCGTGCTCTCCAGAAGAAAAACTCAGACAAGTCCAACTCGAACAAGCTAAGGGTCACCGCGTTGCCATGGTAGGTGATGGGCTGAATGACGGCCCCGTTTTGGCAGGCGCCGATGTGTCTTTTGCTTTGGGTCAAGCCTTGCCCTTGGCCCAATCCAAAGCCGATTTCGTGTTCATGGCCAGTGACTTGAAACCCCTGCTAGCCACTTTCGCACTCAGCCGCCGAACGTTGCAAATCGTTCATCAAAACCTGATATGGGCAGCTCTCTACAACTTTACCTGTGTGCCTTTGGCCATGCTCGGATTTTTGCCCGCATGGTTAGCGGGCTTGGGTATGGCAGTCAGTTCATTGGGTGTGGTTTTGAATGCGATGCGACTTTCAAAAACCATTCGGTTTGACATGGAAGGAAACCGTTGAATGGAGATCTTGTATTTGTTGGTCCCTCTTTCGGTTGCCTTGGTGTTTTTCATCTTGGCAGGGCTTTGGTGGGCTGTGAACCGGGGCCAATTTGAGGACATTGAAGCAGAAGGCGAGCGAATTTTGAGGAATGATTGACTTAAGTCAACCTGAGTATTGCTTTCCACTGCGAAACTGGTTTCGTAATTTTAGAAGAGGTAAACATGAAATTTGCCAATGCACAGGCAACGGTCTACAACGATACGGTTGTCAGACAATTTGCCATCATGACGGTGGTGTGGGGTGTGGTGGGCATGCTGGTTGGCGTGATCATTGCGGCCCAGTTAACTTGGCCTGAGTTGAACCTAGGTATCTCTTGGCTCAGTTATGGCAGGTTGCGTCCATTGCACACCAACGCGGTGATCTTTGCTTTTGGGGGTTGTGGCTTGTTTGCATCCGCCTATTACGTGGTTCAGCGAACCTGTCATGTTCGCTTGTTCAACGACAAACTTGCGGCGTTCACCTTTTGGGGATGGCAGTTGGTCATTTTGGCGGCGGCCATTTCTTTGCCGATGGGCTACACCAGCGGCAAAGAATATGCCGAACTTGAATGGCCCATTGACATTCTGATCACCTTGGTCTGGGTCTCCTTTGCGGTGGTGTTCTTTGGCACGATAGGCACGCGCAAGGTTCGACACATTTATGTCGCCAACTGGTTCTTTGGTGCCTTCATCATTGCGGTGGCCTTGCTGCATTTGGTGAACAGCGCGGCCATGCCGGTGGGCCTCATGAAATCTTATTCAGCCTATGCAGGTGTGCAAGATGCCATGGTGCAATGGTGGTATGGCCACAATGCAGTCGGCTTTTTCTTGACCGCAGGCTTCTTGGGCATGATGTATTACTTCATTCCCAAGCAAGCTGAAAGACCGGTCTACAGCTACCGCTTGTCGATTGTTCACTTTTGGGCACTCATCTTCACGTACATGTGGGCGGGCCCGCACCACTTGCACTACACCGCATTGCCCGATTGGACGCAGTCACTGGGCATGGTGTTCTCTCTTATTTTGTTGGCACCCAGTTGGGGCGGCATGATCAATGGTGTGATGACCTTGTCGGGCGCTTGGCACAAACTGCGAGACGATCCTGTATTGCGTTTCCTCATTGTGTCTTTGTCGTTCTACGGCATGTCCACCTTTGAAGGACCCATGATGTCCATCAAAACAGTGAACGCCTTGTCTCACTACACAGACTGGACTGTGGGCCACGTGCACTCGGGTGCTCTGGGCTGGGTGGGCTTGGTCACCATGGGCACCATGTACTACCTCATTCCGCGATTGTTTGGGCAGAAAAAAATGTACAGCGTGAAAGCCATTGAGGCGCACTTCTGGATTGCCACCATCGGCATTGTGATTTACATCGCGGCCATGTGGATTGCGGGTGTCATGCAAGGTTTGATGTGGCGCTCAGTGAATGCAGACGGCACATTGACCTACACCTTTGTAGAGTCCGTGAAGGCCACATACCCTTTCTATGTCGTGCGCTTTTTGGGGGGTCTTCTGTACTTGAGTGGCATGTTGATCATGTTGTGGAACACCTTGAAAACTGCCACCAACGGTCATGCTCTGGATGTTCAAATTCCAGCACCTGCTGTTGCACACGCCTAAGCACAATTGGAGAAACATTCAATGTCAAACAATTTAAAAACGGGTGGCGGTTTGTCCCACGAGAAAATTGAAACCAACAACTTCCTCATGATCGTTTTGATTTTGCTGGTGTTATTGGCTGGGGGCATGGTTGAAATCGTGCCCCTGTTCTTCCAAAAATCAACCACCGAAGCCATTCCTGGTTTAAAGCCTTACACCGCCTTGCAAGTGGCGGGCCGCGATATTTATGTGCGTGAAGGATGCTACAACTGCCACTCTCAAATGATTCGCCCCTTTCGCGCTGAGACCATGCGCTACGGGCCTTACTCAGTCGCCGGCGAGTTTGTATACGACCACCCCTTTCAATGGGGCAGCAAGCGCACGGGCCCCGATTTGGCACGTGTGGGCGGCAAGTACTCTGATGAATGGCACCGTATTCACTTAACGAACCCTCGGGATGTAGTGCCTGAGTCCAACATGCCTGCCTATGCATGGCTGGAAAAATCTCCCGTCGATGGCCTGAGCCTGCCAACTCACATGAGCGGGCTTCGCACATTGGGCGCACCCTACAGCGACGAAGAAATTGCCAAAGCAGCTGAGGAAGTTCGCGGGAAAACAGAGTTGGATGCCGTGATTGCGTACCTGCAAGTCATGGGTATTCACCGCAAATAAAGGGAGCACAAGCCATGGACGTCAATACCCTTCGATCGGCAGTGACAGTGGTCACCTTCATTCTGTTCATTGGCATTGTGGTGTGGACCTTGTCAAAGCGTCGCACCGCTGAATTTGAAGAGGCAGCCCAGTTGCCATTCGGCCAAGACGACTGAAGACCCCAGATCAACGAATAGAAAGAGAATTTGAAATGAGTGACTTCACAAGCAATTTCTGGTCTTTGTATGTGGCCGGCATTTCCTTGGTCGGCATTGTGGCCTGCTTGCTCCTGCTGTACTTCAGCGGCAAAGCCACCGCCATGACCGACAATGACAACACCACGGGCCATGTTTGGGATGGCGACTTGCGTGAAATGAACAACCCCTTGCCACGTTGGTGGGTGGGCTTGTTCATCATCACCATTGTCTTCTCCTTTGGCTATTTAGCCTTGTATCCTGGTTTGGGAACCCACGCAGGCCAATTGGCTTGGACGTCTACTGCCCAATATGAGGCAGAAGTGGCCAAGGCCAATCAAGAGTTGGCGCCCATGTACGCCAAATTTGCGGGCATGCCACCCGAACAGGTGGCCAAAGACCCACAGGCCATGGCCATCGGCGACCGCTTGTTCATGAACAACTGCGCACAGTGTCATGGATCGGACGCGCGCGGTAGCAAAGGATTTCCAAACTTGACCGATGCCGATTGGTTGCATGGCGGATCGCACGAAAAAATTCAAGAAAGTTTACTTAAAGGCCGTACAGGCAACATGCCTCCCATGGCCGCTGCAGTGGGTACACCAGAAGATGTTCGCAATTTGGCGCAATATGTATTGAGTTTGTCCAAAAGCCCTCACGACACCTTGAAAGCCGCATTGGGTCAACCTAAATTTTCTACCTGTGCTGCTTGCCATGGTGCCGATGGCAAGGGCAATCAAGCTTTGGGTGCACCCAACTTAACCGATGACATTTGGTTACATGGTTGGGGCGAGAACGCCATTGTAGACATGGTCACGAATGGCAAGGTGAACCAAATGCCGGCACAAGCGGGCAAGCTCACAGACGCTCAATTGCATGTTTTGAGTTCCTATGTTTGGGGTTTGTCAAACAATCCTGCCAAAGTAGCGACAAAATAAATTGAGAGAGTAATTTTGGATCCGCTAGACAAGCCAGGAAAGGCTCCGCGAAAGTACATTCCCATCCTTCCTTCGCAAGAGGAAATGAACGATGTATTCAACGCAGACTCTTCGAAGGACGGGGCTTGGGGTGAGCTGTACCAGGCCCATCAAAAAATTTACCCACGCAGCGTTCAAGGCATTTTTGCCAAGTGGCGCTGGGGGTTTGTTTTCCTCACTCAAATTATTTTTTATTGTTTGCCTTGGCTAGAATGGGGTCAGCGCCAGGCCGTGCTTTTCGATTTAGGTGCTCGGCGCTTTTATATTTTTGGCATCGTGCTCTACCCGCAAGACTTTATCTACCTCACTGGCTTGCTGGTCATTTCTGCTTTTTCATTGTTTCTCTTCACTGCCATTGCGGGTCGATTGTGGTGCGGCTTTGCGTGCCCTCAAACTGTTTACAGCGAAATTTTCATGTGGATTGAACGCAAAGTGGAGGGTAATCGCACTGCCCGCATGCGCCTTGACTCACAGGAATTCTCACTCGAAAAACTGGTCAAGAAGTGGTACAAACATTTTCTCTGGATCGGCTTTTCCATTTGGACAGGATTCACATTTGTAGGCTACTTTACCCCTGTTCGAGATTTGGGCATGGAGTTCTTCTTAGGAAATATGTCGTCGTGGGAAGTTTTCTGGGTCTTCTTTTATGGCTTTGCCACCTATGGCAATGCAGGTTTCATGCGCGAGCAAGTTTGCAAGTACATGTGCCCCTATGCACGCTTTCAAAGTGCCATGTTTGACAAAGACACTCTCATCGTCACTTACGATTCAGAACGCGGAGAGCCGCGCGGTTCTCGCTCTAGAAAAGCTGATTTCGCCGCCTTGAATTTGGGAGCCTGCGTCGACTGCAGTTTGTGTGTTCAGGTATGCCCCACCGGCATTGATATTCGCAAAGGCTTGCAATACGAATGCATTGGCTGTGGTGCTTGTGCTGACGTTTGTGACACCGTGATGGACAAAGTAGGTTATTCGCGTGGCTTGGTTAAATTTTCTACGCAACATGCGATTGAAAACCATTGGACGTCTGCCCAAACACTGCGCCATGTTTTTCGGCCACGTGTGCTTATTTATTCAGGCATTTTGCTCTTGGTCATTGCGTTGTTGTTTGGCAGCTTGCTCGCACGCAAATCCTTCAAAGTCGACGTGGTTCGCGATCGGGCCTCGCTGGCGCGCATTGTCAGTGGCGGCCATATTGAAAATGTATATCGACTGCAAATCATGAATGCGGCAGAAAAACGCCAGCATTTCCGCATTTTGGCATCCGGCATGAATGATTTAGAAGTGATGATTGATTCTGAAGACTTGGTGGTGGAGTCCACCCAATCGCGCTGGGTCTCTGTTCGATTGCACGTTCCTTATGGTTCTGCGTTATCAGGCAAGTATCCCGTTCAATTCACCATCGAGATTTTTGGCGACAATGAAAAAGCCATTGAAAAGATTGAAGAAAAATCAATCTTCTTAATTCCACGCCAATAAACCCCGATACACCTCCATTTTGAAGAAACCAATTCATGAATACCCATCAATTGAAAAATTTAAGCCCTGCTGTCACCAAACCATGGTGGTCATTTGGCATGGTTTGGATGGTCATTGCTGGCCCTGCTGTGGTGGTGGTGGCGGCCTTTGTCACCCTTTACTTGGCCATTGCCATTCCAGACCCCGTTCTGCCCACTGAGGCGCTGAACCCGCGCAATGCCATGGAAAATAAGGGCAAATTAGAGGCCGCCATGGCGCCTGCCATGCAAGCTCGGAATCATGCAAGCACGGGCGTGGTGCCAGCACCCAAAAAATAAGAAGTCAGTTCACTCGCAAAATCCTACAAGGAGACAAACATGCTTGCTCAAAGGCTCATGTGGATCGTATGGCCCGCTTTTTTAGTGGCGGGGCTTCTAGAGGCGGTGGTCTTTGGTATGTTTGACCCCGAAGACATGCATTGGTTTGGCCAGCAACTCACGCTGTCAAGGCAGGGTGTTTATACCGTGTCATTTTTCGTATTTTGGGCTCTGACCATTGTGTCTAGCAGCCTGACGACACTGTTGTCCATGTCGCCCTTTGAGGTCAACCGTTGCCCCGTTCCTGTCGATCAACGACCACCCAACTGCACACACAAAGGCGTTGGCTGCTGATTCATGCGCTGATGCCAAGTCGCCTTAATGGCACTGTGGCTGAGTGTTGACCATGCGCTGTAACGCTTCAGTGTCTAATATTTTGACGTGGCGCTGTTTCACTTCCACGATGCCATCGTCTACAAATTTAGAAAATGTACGGCTGACGGTTTCAAGCTTAAGGCCAAGGTAGCTGCCAATTTCTTCGCGCGTCATGCGCAACACCAATTCGGTTTGAGAAAAGCCGCGTGAGTGCAAGCGTTGAACCAAGTTCAACAAGAAAGCCGCCAAACGTTCTTCAGCGCGCATACTGCCCAACAGCAGCATGACGCCATGTTCGCGCACAATTTCGCGGGACATGATTTTGTGAACATGGTGTTGAAGTGCAGTGACTTCGCGTGAAATTTCTTCAATGCGGTCGAAGGGCATGACACACACTTCTGCGTCTTCTAAGGCGACGGCATCGCAGCTGTGTTGATCATTCACGATGCCATCGAGACCAATGATTTCCCCTGCCATTTGAAAACCAGTGACCTGATCCCGTCCATCTTCAGACGCCAAGCAGGTTTTGAAGAACCCTGTGCGAATGGCATAAAGGGACGTAAATTTGTCGCCATTGCTAAAAAGGGTACTGCCGCGCTTGACCTTGCGGCGCGTGGTCACCAAATCGTCTAAGCGCTCAAGATCATGTTCAGACAGACCCATGGGCATGCAGAGTTCGCGCAAGTTGCAGTTGGAACATGCGACTTTGATGGCTTCAGGTTTCATGGCGGTCTCGATTTGGATAAATTGACATTGCGGAAGGTCAAGGCTTGAGCTTATACCTACTTGAACCAGTTGATTCATCTCAAGCTTCTCCAAATCTCTTTTTTTCACGTCTGATTGTCCAAAATTTGATCTAGGTCAAGTTCAGGCCAAGAAGGAAAAGGCACATTAAAACAATCCTAGAAATATGCCAGCCTTGGGAAATTCAGTATGTCCTTTTTAACGCCCGAATTACTCAATCGTTTTGATGTCCCGGGCCCTCGCTACACCTCATACCCTACAGCCGATCGGTTTGTTGAGGCCTTTTCCCAAGCCGATTTGAGGCAAGCTTTAGAATTTCGCAAACAAGGCGTGGGCCCCAAAAACGGGCCCTTGTCCATTTACGTTCACATTCCTTTTTGTGAATCGCTTTGCTACTACTGCGCTTGCAACAAAATTATCACCAAGCACCACGATCGAGCAGCGCCTTATTTGCACTACCTCACGCGTGAAGTTGAGCTTTACACAGCGGACATTGGCATGGGCCAGTCGGTCAGCCAATTGCATTTGGGTGGTGGCACACCCACCTTCTTAAACGATGGCGAGTTGGGTGAGCTCATGGCCATGCTTAAGCGCAGCTTCAACTTGACTGCCGGTGGCGAATATTCGGTGGAAGTCGACCCCCGAACCGTGAACGAAGAACGTTTGGCTTTTTTGTTTAAGTTGGGGTTCAACCGCCTGAGTTTTGGCGTGCAAGACTTTGATCCCGAAGTGCAAAAAGCAGTGCACCGAATTCAGCCTGCAGCGCAAGTTTTTGCCTTGGTGGCATCCGCCCGCAAGATCGGCTTTGAATCCATCAACATTGATTTGATTTATGGATTGCCTAAGCAAACGCCCGATTCGTTTGACCGTACTTTGGCCCAAGTCAAGGAATTGCGTCCCGATCGAATTGCGCTTTATGCCTATGCACACTTGCCTCAACGTTTCAAACCACAGCGCCGAATTTTGGCAGCTGATTTGCCTGTGACTGCCCACAAAATTGCCATGCTTTCTAGGTCGATGGACGCTCTGATCAATGCCGGCTACGTCTATGTTGGCATGGACCACTTTGCATTGCCGGACGATGCTTTGGCCGTGGCCAAACGCCAAGGCCGCTTGCACCGAAATTTTCAAGGCTATAGCACCCAACCCGACTGCGATCTGATTGGCTTGGGTATATCGGCCATTGGTCGAATGGGCGGCACTTACAGCCAGAACGCCAAGACCATGGAAGAGTATGTGGACATGCTGGAGCACGGCCAGTTGCCGGTTGTGAAGGGCTTGGCCTTGTCGCGCGATGACATGATTCGCCGTGCCTGGATCATGACCCTCATGTGCCAAGGACAAATTGATTTTGATGCATTCAATGAAGCTTGGCTGATTGATTCCAAAAAATACTTCGCACCAGAATTAAGCCTGTTGGACAGTCTGCAATCACAGGGCTTGGTCGAGCTGACGGATGACGGATTGCAAGTCACAACCATGGGCTGGTTTTTTGTTCGCGGTGTGGCCATGGTCTTTGACAAATATTTGCAAACCGATCGCAACCGAACTCGATTTTCAAAAATCATTTAAAAATTCACAGTCACTGAATGCAGACTTCCTTAGCCCTCACGGCTTTGATCATGGGATTGGCCGGTTGGCCGCATTGTGTGGCCATGTGTGGCGCTGCTTGTGCGGGCATTGGCCATGCCGCAGGACAACACCAAAGCAGGGCGCTTGTTTCTTTTCAAGTGGGCCGCTGCTTGGGTTACAGCCTGATGGGGGGGGTGGCAGCTTTCAGCGTTCAAGCGCTGGGATGGCTCACAGTGGAGTCGGCCGCACTGCGGCCAGTGTGGAGCATGCTGCATGTGGGTGCCGTCATCCTGGGGCTGCTCCTTGTATGGCAAGCCAAACAGCCTGTTTGGCTCGATCAAAGTACCCAACAACTTTGGTCCAAAATTCGTCTGCTAAACACCAACTTGGGCAAAGTGGCGCCGTTTGCTGTGGGCGTGTTGTGGGCTTTCATGCCTTGCGGCTTGCTTTATTCAGCCTTGATGGTGGCTGCGCTCACGGGCAATGCCATAGAGGGTGCCATCACGATGGCCAGCTTTGCATTGGGCAGCGGCGCGAGTTTGGGCTTTGCGCCGTGGTTGTTGTTGAAAGTCAAAACCTTGGGCGATGGCGCGTGGGGCATTCGCTTGGCCGGCTTGGCTTTGGCTGTTACCTCGGGCTGGGCCCTTTGGATGGGGTTGGTACACAACCAAGCGCCATGGTGTTTGGTTTAAGCCGCCAAGCCCTTGTAAAGCATGTAGGCGGCCAGCATGTACAAAATGCTGGCAAAGGTGCGTTTGAGTTGTTTCACTGGTAACTTGTGCGCCGCGCTGGCCCCCATGGGCGCCATGATGACGCTGCAGCTGGCAATGACCAACAAACCTGGCAACCACAAATAGCCAATGCTGTTTTCTGGCAGGTCAGGCAAGCTCTGTCCCGCCAGCACATAGCCAATGACGTTGGCCAATGCAATGGGAAAACCCAAAGCTGCGCTGGTGGCAACTGCGTTGTGAATGGCCACATTGCACCAAGCCATGAAGGGCACACTGACAAAACCCCCACCGGCCCCCACCATGCCAGACAAAAAGCCAATCACGCCGCCAGCACCCAACAAGCCCGTTGTGCCGGGCACCTCCCGGTTGGGCGCTGGCTTTTTATCCAAAAACATTTGGGTGGCTGAGAAGCCCACAAACAGGGCAAAAAACAAGGCCAGATAAGAACCTTTCAGTGCTGCAAAAGCTCCCATGCTTGCCAAGAAGCTGCCCATCACAATGCCTGGGGCCAGGCCTTTGACCAAATCCCATCGAACGGCTTTCTTTTTTTGATGAGCTCGCACGCTAGAGATTGACGTAAAAATGATGGTCGCCATGGAAGTCGCAATGGCCATCTTGACAGCCAAATCGGGTGCGACTCCGCGGTCGCCCAGCATGAGAGTTAAAAAAGGCACCATGATCATGCCACCCCCGATGCCTAAAAGGCCGGCAAGGAAACCTGTGATGAGGCCCAGTAAGCCCAATTCCAAAATAAGGGTGGGTTCTATCAGCATGTGGGTCGGGCTTTGCGAGAGTTTCAAAAAGGTGTCTGCAAGTGCCACTGGACCGGCATCCTGAACCGGGGTTCAGGTGGGCTAGGTCAGACTGGCGTTGGGTTCATCTGACGCGAGATGATCACGCTCACCAGACGATGTTCCAAGCCCGGGCTCTAAGAGCATTGGTTCAAGGAAATATAAAGCCCAGCATGCACTGCAGACAAAGCGATTGTAGGCTTAGATCAGTTGGCCGTCTTGGTGCAGGGCATGGTCTAGTTTTTTGAGCAACTGACCTAGGCGATCGTTGTCTGACTCACTGAAAGACTCAGTTTGACCCTTGCGATGGGCGGGCGAGGGCTCTGAGTTGGCGGCAGATTCGGTTTGTTCAAAGGCCAAATTGAGAGCGGCCAATACTGCAATGCGGTCACGGGCTTTGATTTTGCCGGCGTCGCGCACTTTGCACATGGCCTGGTCAACTTTGTCGACAGCCGCCAATAAACGGGCCTCACCGCCTTCGGGGCAGCCCAAAAGGTAGCTTTGACCCATGATTTGAACCTCAAGTTGTTTGCTGCTCATGTGTTGGCGTCAGAGGGGGAGTTTTGGGGCAAACGCTCAATCAGGGCGTCCACACGGGATCGGGCAGCGGCCAATTTGGACTTGAGCAGGTCGCGCTCGTGAGAAAGGGCCAAGACTTGCTGATTCAGCAGTGCATTGGTCTTTTGCAGCTCTTCGTGGCGGAGCAACAGGTGCTCGACGCGGTCTGCAATCTGGTCGACGGTGGTGGGATTCGTCATGTCACTAGAATTGTAATGTCACTGATTGTA
>CANJOS010000053.1 GCA_947476015.1 Comamonadaceae bacterium
CGGGACCAAAACCTTGTTGGCCGCCCATGTCGTGAACGCCATTCATATCAGAGCCGTCCCAATCATGGCGTCGCGAGTGACCAAACCAGCAAGCTCTGTTGTTGACAAATGGTCTGTGCCATGGGGACGCTTGGGCAAAACCAAATAGCGAACTTCGGCGGTAGAGTCCCAAACGCGGATGCGGGTGTTTTCGGGCAATGACACGCCAAAGTCGGCCAAGACTTTGCGGGGCTCAAGGACCGCGCGTGAACGGTAAGCTGCGCTTTTGTACCAAACGGGTGGCAGGCCTAAAACGGTCCAGGGGTAACAACTGCACAGGGTGCAAACCACCATGTTGTGTTGGTCAGGGGTGTTTTCAACAACAACCATGTGCTCTCCTTGCCGACCTGTGAAGCCCAAAGAGGCGATGGCGGCGGTGGCATCCTGAATCAGCCAAGCTTTGAAGTCGGGCTCTGCCCAGGCTTTGGCCACCACTTGCGCGCCGTTGTGAGGGCCAACTTCTTTTTCATAGGTCTCAATGATGCGGTCGATGGCGGCTGGGTTGATGTAGCCTTTTTGGGCCAGCAAGGTTTCCAGGGCGCGAACTCTGACTTCCATCTCACTCAAGATGGAATGGTCGTGATCATGAGAGTGATCGTGGTCATGAGAATGGCCGGTCATGGTCGTCTCCCGAGTTGGACAAGGTCATTGGTTGCCATCATAGCCCCGCATACAATCGGAGATTGGCCTAAAAAAGCGGCTGCAAGCCAATTTTTGGGAATTACTGTTTATTTATTCGTGGAGTTCGTCGATGTTCATTTCATCCGCATTTGCCCAAACTGCCCCAGCCGCTGCTGCCGGTGGCGATATTCAATCTTCTTTGATGAGCATGCTGCCCTTGCTCTTGATGTTTGTGGTGCTGTATTTCGTCATGATTCGCCCCCAAATGAAAAAGCAAAAAGAACACAAAAGCATGATTGATGCGCTTGCAAAAGGCGATGAAATCATCACGGCCGGCGGCTTCTTGGGCAAAGTGAGCAAATTGGGCGATAACTTCTTGAGCATTGAAATTGCCAATGGTGTTGAAGTTCAAATGCAGCGTTCTGCAGTGGTTCAAGTTTTGCCCAAGGGCTCCATCAAGTAATTGCCAAATCACCCTGAGCATTCAATGTGCCGGGTAATTTGCTTGTTGCTCTTTTCTCTTCTTTGAAGCGGCTGCCATCATGAACCGTTATCCGGTGTGGAAATTTGCGATCATCGTGATCGCTTTGTTGTTGGGCGTGGTGTACACCTTGCCTAACTTTTTTGGTGAAGCGCCGGCTGTGCAGGTGTCTTCTGCCAAGACGAGCGCGAAGGTGGACAACGCCACGTTGGCCCGTGTCGAAGACGCCCTCAAGACAGCCAACGTGCCGACTGCAGCAGTGACGCTGGAAGGTGCCTCCATCAAAGCACGTTTCGATACCACGGAGCAACAACTTAAAGCCAAAGACGCGATTCAAAAAGCCTTGATCCCAGAAGGCGCAGACAACGGTTATGTGGTGGCTTTGAATTTGTTGTCGCGATCACCCTCTTGGTTGACCGCTTTGCATGCTTCGCCCATGTACTTAGGCTTGGACTTGCGCGGTGGTGTGCACTTCATGTTGCAGGTGGACATGAAGGCCGCATTGACGCAAAAGACAGATTCTCTGGCGGGCGACATTCGCACCACATTGCGTGAAAAAGATGTGCGTCATGGGGGCATCACACGAAGCGGGCAGAGCATTGAAATCAAAGTCAGAGATCAAGCGCAATTGGACGCAGCACGCCGAGTCTTGGCGGATCAGTTTGCAGACTTGCAAGCTGTTGATGCGGCTGAAGGCGGCGAGTTCAAAATCACGGCCAGTATCAAGCCGGAGGCAGCACGTCGTGTGCAAGAACAAGCCTTGAAGCAAAACATCACCACCCTGCACAATCGGATCAATGAACTGGGGGTTGCAGAGCCGGTGATTCAGCAACAAGGCCTCGACCGAATTGTGGTGCAGTTGCCTGGCGTGCAAGACACGGCAAAAGCCAAAGACATTTTGGGGCGCACCGCAACATTGGAAGTTCGCTTGGTGGATGAGAGCACTGAAGCTCGCACAGCCGAACAAACCAACGGCCTGGTGCCGTTTGGCGCGGAACGCTACTTAGACCGCAATGGGCAAGCTGTGATTGTGAAGAAGCAAGTCATTCTGACGGGTGACAATCTGACAGATGCTCAGCCTGGCTTTGACGGTCAAACGCAAGAGCCTGTGGTGAATTTGTCTTTGGACGGTAAAGGTGCACGCATCTTCAAAGACGTGACTCGAGAAAACGTTGGCAAACGCATGGCCATTTTGCTTTTTGAAAAGGGCAAAGGTGAAGTGGTCACGGCCCCCGTGATTCGATCTGAAATTGGCGGCGGTCGCGTGCAAATTTCTGGGCGCATGACCACCAGTGAAGCCAACGACACATCGCTGTTGTTGCGCGCCGGTTCTCTGGCTGCACCGATGGAAATCATTGAAGAGCGCACTATCGGCCCCAGTTTGGGTGCTGAAAATATTGCCAAAGGTTTTAACAGCGTGACCTGGGGCTTCGTGGTGATTGCCGCCTTCATGTGCATTTATTACATGATGTTCGGCTTGTTCTCAAGCATCTCATTGGCTGTCAACTTGTTGTTATTGGTTGCGGCACTGTCAATGTTGCAGGCCACCCTCACATTGCCCGGCATGGCTGCCATGGCCTTGGCATTGGGCATGGCCATTGACTCTAACGTGCTTATCAACGAACGTGTGCGTGAGGAACTCCGCATGGGCGCTTCACCTCAAGCCGCCATTCACACCGGTTACGACCGTGCTTGGGCAACTATTTTTGACTCGAACATCACCACCCTGATTGCGGGTGTGGCCCTGTTGGCATTTGGTTCTGGCCCTGTGCGCGGTTTTGCGGTGGTGCACTGCTTGGGTATTTTGACCAGCATGTTCTCTGCGGTATTTTTCTCGCGCGGCTTGGTCAATCTTTGGTATGGCCGGCAGAAGAAACTCAAGACGGTGTCTATCGGCACAGTGTGGCGGCCTGATGGTTCTGCACTGCCGCCAACAAGCAACGACAAAGAATAAAGCGGAGCAGCACCATGGAATTTTTCAAAATCCGCAAAGACATCCCGTTCATGAAGCATGCGTTGATTTTCAACGCGATCTCCTTGGCGACCTTTTTGTTGGCAGTGTTCTTCCTGTTCAGCCGCGGCTTGCATTTGTCAGTCGAGTTCACGGGCGGTACGGTGATGGAAGTCAGCTACAGCCAACCTGCAGACTTGACGAAAGTGCGCGGCGTGGTGTCAAGCTTGGGCTACACCGATGTGCAGGTGCAAAACTTTGGCACGGCGCGTGACGTGATGATTCGTTTGCCTGCGCAAAAGGGCGTGAGTTCTGCGCAGCAAAGCGACAAACTCATGGAAGCTTTGAAAGCGCAAAACGCAGAAGCCACGATGCGCCGCACAGAATTTGTCGGCCCCCAAGTGGGTGAAGAATTGGCGACAGATGGCCTGAAGGCTTTGGCCTTCGTGGTGATCGGGATCATGCTGTATTTAGCCGTGCGCTTTGAATGGAAATTCTCTGTGGCGGCCATCATTGCCAACTTGCACGACGTCATTATTATCTTGGGCTTCTTTGCCTATTTTCAGTGGGAGTTCTCATTGGCCGTGCTCGCCGCGGTACTGGCAGTGCTGGGTTATTCAGTGAATGAATCGGTGGTGATTTTTGACCGAATTCGCGAGAACTTCCGGCGCTATCGCAAGATGAACACGGTTGAAATCATTGACAACGCCATCACCTCTACCATCAGCCGGACCATCATCACGCACGGTTCCACGCAAATCATGGTGCTCTCCATGTTGCTGTTTGGTGGTGAGACCTTGCATTACTTTGCCATGGCCCTGACGATTGGCATTTTGTTTGGTATTTATTCATCTGTGTTTGTGGCCGCGGCCATTGCCATGTGGCTGGGCATTCATCGCGAAGACTTGATCAAAGCCGCGCCGAAAAAAGACGAGGATCCAGACGATCCCAACTCTGGCGCCGTGGTTTAAAGAAGAGGGTTAACGCCGTCGGCTGAGTTGTTGGTACAGGCCGCCTGGCAAGCGGCCTAATGCGCCGATCAATTCCAATTGGAATAATTCGGCCTGCAGCTGCGCTGTGGGCAAGCCGCTTCGCAGCTGCAACTCATCAAGGCCCACGGGATCTTGACCCAAATGGTCGATCACCTTCAACGAGGTGGCACTCATTTGATCGTCGTTGAATCCTTGCGCAGAGGACATGCTGGAGCCTGAATCGCGTTGCGCCTCTTTTGGTAAACATTGAACCTCTGGCAGGTCTTTCAATTCCTCCAAAATATCTTGCACGCAATCAACCAACTTGGCACCTTGCTTGATGAGGTCATGGCATCCCTTTGACACGGTGGTGTGGATGGAGCCTGGAATGGCAAACACCTCCTTGCCAATTTCCAAAGCTTGGCGCGCTGTGATCAATGACCCCGAGCGAGTCGCGGCCTCCACCACCAAGCAAGCCTGTGACAAGCCAGCGATCAGGCGATTGCGTTTCGGAAAATTAGAGTGGAGGGGGGCAGTGTTCAAGGGGTATTCGCTGATCAACAAGCCATGCGCAGCAATCTCTAAGGCCAAGGCGTGATTTTGATGGGGGTAGACGCGGTCTAAACCAGTGCCCACCACGGCCACTGTGTACAAGGGATGGTGGGGTTGACCCCCTTTCAAAGCGCCCTGATGGGCTGCTGTGTCTATGCCCAAGGCCAAGCCAGAAACCACGGTGAGACCCGCTTGGGCAAGGTGAAGGGCAAAGTCGTGTGCATTCAAGCGACCTTGGGGTGTGGGATTGCGACTGCCCACCACGGCAAGGGCTCGTGGCGCATGGTCGAGTGCAGGGCTGAGTAAATGCAGGTGCTGCGTCTGCCCTAAAACATAGAGCAGACAAGGGGGGTCAGGCGTGAGCATCAGGGTGCTGGGGTAATCGTCATCGGCCAGTGTGAGAATCCGTTTTTGAAGTGTCTTGGGTGCGGCGGGATAGGCCTGTGTTTGAAGCCAATGCCAGGCGGTCTCTAGCGCTTCTTCTAATTCAGGGGGGATCAGTTGAAGCTGTTGACTCACAGTTGCGCTGACAAGCGATTGCAACTCGCGAGTGCTTCTCTCAAAAATGGCCTCGGGCAAGCCAAATCCCTGCAACAAAGCGCGTGCAGTGATGTTGCCCACGCCAGGCGTGAGGCTCAAACGAAGCCAAGCCTTGAGACTTTCTCGAGTCGAAACCATTTGTTTTCCTAAAGATGAAGCCGCAGGCCGGGGGGCCAATTTTGGGTACGATCTAAGACTTGGGCAAGGCTTCTTCAAATTGGAGAAAATAGAGGTATTGCTGAATACAAAACACCATGTCACTTTTAAATATTCTTTGCTATCCCGACTCACGCCTGCACAAGGTGGCCAAGCCTGTGACTGAGTTTGATGACAAGCTGCGCGCCCTTGTGGCCGATATGTTGGAAACCATGTATGAATCCGAGGGCGTTGGCCTGGCGGCGACCCAAGTGGATGTGCATCAACGCCTGGTCGTCATGGACACATCTGAACAACGCAATCAGCCTGTGGTTTTGGTAAACCCCGAAATTACGTGGGCCAGCGAAGAGCGAGTGAAGGGTGATGAAGGTTGTTTATCGGTACCTGGCATTTACGATGGCGTCGAGCGTGCCGTGGCAGTGAAAGTGAAAGCAGCGGATGAGCATGGCCAAGTTCGTGAGTTGGAAGCAGAAGGCATGATGGCGGTTTGTGTGCAGCACGAACTGGATCACTTAATGGGCAAAGTGTTTGTGGAATATTTGTCGCCTTTAAAGCGCAACCGTATCAAAACCAAAATGCTCAAAGCCCAAAGAGACGATGCGTAATTGTTGAGACAGAAAGAAGTTCCATGCGCGTGATCTTTGCGGGTACTCCAGAATTTGCCCGCAGCGCATTGGCGGCTTTGCACGCTGCTGGCCATGACATTGTGGGGGTTTTCACACAACCCGACAGGCCCGCAGGCAGGGGCATGAAATTACAGGCTTCTGCGGTCAAGCAATTTGCCCAGCGCCATGACTTGCCCGTCGTCCAACCGCACAGCTTGAAACTGGATGGCAAATACCCAGAAGAAGCTGCCGCAGCACAGGCCTTCATCGTGCAAGCCAAAGCCGATGTCATGGTTGTGGCCGCTTATGGCTTGATCTTGCCTCAATGGGTTTTGGATGCGCCCCGTTGGGGTTGCCTGAACATCCATGCGTCTTTGCTGCCACGCTGGCGAGGCGCCGCGCCCATTCACCGTGCGATTGAGGCGGGTGATGTGCAAACGGGCATCACTCTCATGCAGATGGATGCCGGATTGGACACGGGTGACATGTTGTATGAACAAGCCGTGCCGATTGGGGCAGAGGACACCACGGCCAGTTTGCACGACAAGTTGGCCGACTTGGGCGCAGGCATGGTGGTTCAGGCTTTGATGCACATGGGACATTTCAACCCGGTGAAGCAACCCACTGAAGGGGTGACTTACGCACACAAAATTGAAAAGACAGAAGCTGCCATTGATTGGACGCTCAGTGCTCAAATTTTGTCACAGCGCATTCGTGCATTTGACCCCTTCCCGGGCATGACGGCGCAAATGGCGGGTGAAGTGGTGAAGGTCTGGCAAGCGCATGTGACAAAGCACACCACATCGGAACGCGAAGCTCCTGCTGCTGGCACGTTGTTGACCCTCAGTGAGAACGGTCTTGAGGTTGCGTGTGGTGAAGGGGTCTTGTGCCTCACGCAATTGCAAAAACCAGGGGGCAAGCGTCAGCCTGCAGCCGATTTTGTTCGAAGTTTCAATGGCGCAGTTGGCGATGTTTTTTAAAGCTGAAAATTACCGTCACTCGGCTTTCGTCGAGGGGTTGCGTGATGCAGCGCCGCAAGCGCCTGGCGTGGCGGCATGGGGCCTGATGATTGGCGTGGCCATGATCAACTCTGGCATGAGCGTCATGGAGTCGATCGCCATGACTTTGTTGGTCTATGCGGGCAGTTCTCAATTGGCGGCCATTCCCTTGATTGCGGCAGGCGCTCCAGCTTGGATCATTTTGGCCACTGGGTTTTGTGTGAATTTGCGCTTTATGGTGTTCAGTTTGCACCTCAGGCCTTACTTGATGCATTTGCCAAGATTCGAAAGAGTGATTCACGGCTACCTCACGGCAGACCTCAGCTATGTTTTGTTTACAAGACGCTTTCTCAAACCCAGCAGTGATTCAGCAGAGCAACAGATACAGACGGCATTTCTCGCAGGCAACACGTTCATTATTTGGGTGAGTTGGATGGTGGCCAGTTTATTTGGCATTTACCTTTCCAACTTCATTCCTAGCACTTGGGGTTTAGGTTTCGCTGGCACGCTGTGTCTGGTGGGCATTTTTTGTTCATTGGCAAGTACCAAGATGCGCTTCTTTGCTGCCGGTGTGGCGGCCTTGACCGCCATTGCTGCCTATCAGCTGCCCTTGAAATTAAACATTGTGCTGGCCATTGGTGTGGCGGTGATTCTAAGCATGAGTTTGGAGCGGTTTCGAAAACACCCGCAAGGGAATAAAACATGACTTTTTTCGAAGGCACGGATGTTTGGACCGTCGCAGTGATTGCGGGCCTCACGCTGGTCACTTTCATCACCCGCTGTTTCTTTTTCATTTCAAGTGAAGAGTGGACCTTGCCCGAGTGGGCGCAGCAAGGCTTGCAATATGCGCCGATTGCAGCCATGGCGGCGGTGGTATTTCCTGAAATACTGATGCAACAAGGCCATTTTTTACAAACTTGGATGGACGCTCGGTGGGTGGGTGCGTTGGTGGGTGGCGCTGTTTATTTTTGGAAACGCAATGTGCTCCTGACCATTGTGGCGGGCATGCTGGCTTACCTGCCGCTGCATGTGTGCTTGGCTTGGTAAACATTCGCATTAAAATCGAGGCTCTCTTGGGCGCTTTACTTCACGCGTCATCCCCCCATCTTCCGTGACAGAGACACCCCATGAACGTCATCCGCTTTTCAGATTTGTGTGCGCAAGGCAAGGCCAAGGGTCAGCGTGTTTTCATACGTGCAGATTTGAATGTGCCGCAAAACGATCGCGGTGTCATCACGGAAGACACGCGAATTCGGGCCTCTGTGCCTTGTATCCAAATGGCCTTGGATGCAGGGGCAGCGGTCATGGTCACCAGCCATTTGGGTCGACCGACTGAAGGCGAGTTCAAAGCCGAAGACTCATTGGCGCCTGTGGCCAAACGTCTGAATGAATTACTCGGACGCGATGTTCAACTCAAAGTCAACTGGGTAGAAGGTGTCGACGTGGCTGAGGGCCAAGTGGTCTTGCTTGAAAACTGCCGCGTGAACAAAGGCGAGAAAAAGAACAGTCCCGAGCTTGCACAAAAAATGGCGGCTCTGTGCGATATTTTTGTGAACGATGCTTTTGGTACAGCACATCGTGCAGAAGGCACAACTTACGGCATCGCCGAATACGCCAAAGTCGCCTGTGCCGGCCCTTTGTTGGCAGCAGAAATAGACGCCATCACCCAAGCGCTGGCACACCCCGCGCGACCTTTGGTCGCCATTGTGGGCGGCAGCAAGGTGTCAAGCAAGCTCACCATTTTGAAAAGCTTGGCTGACAAAGTCGACCAACTGATTGTGGGGGGCGGTATTGCCAACACCTTCATGCTGGCGGCGGGTTTGAAAATTGGCAAGAGCTTGGCCGAGCCCGATTTGTTGGAAGCAGCGCGCGCTGTGATTGAGATCATGAAAGAGCGTGGTGCAGAAGTGCCCATCCCAACCGATGTGGTCACCGCAAAATCATTTTCTGCGGATGCAGTTGCCACAGTCAAGAAAGCCACTGAAGTGGCCGATGATGATTTGATTTTGGACATTGGTCCCGAAACAGCGGCCAAATTAGCGATGCAACTCAAAGCGGCTGGCACCATTGTCTGGAACGGACCTGTCGGCGTGTTTGAATTTGCTGCGTTTGAAAATGGCACCCGCGTGATTGCAGAGGCGATTGCTGCGTCAAGCGCCTTCAGCCTTGCTGGCGGCGGCGATACCTTGGCGGCCATTGCCAAGTACGGTATTGAAAAGCAAGTGGGCTACATCTCTACCGGGGGTGGCGCATTCTTGGAAGTACTCGAAGGCAAGACCTTGCCAGCCTTCGAAATTTTGTCGCGCAGAGCGCAATAAAACTCAAGACTTTGCTGGCAAATTGCCGCGCACTGGGCTGGTCATCTGGCCTTGAAAATCTGTCCAGCATTCGCGAGTGAAGTCGTACAGTTTGCAAGCTTTGGCTGTTTTGAAATACCACGCCCACGAGAAGGGCTGGACAATGATGCGGCCAGGCAGCATTTCTTCTAACTTGGCTTGCGCTTGTTTCAAGCGATACAGCGGAATGCTCATGTCCACGTGGTGCGCAGTGTGCTCCATGATGTGGTGCACCATGTTGCCAATTTTCATCGGAAAGGTCAGGTGCACCGTGGTGGACACAAAGGGCTGCGCCTTGGTCCAAGCCGATTTGTCGTTGTGCCATGAAACGCGGACATGGGTGTGGTGAACATAAACCACAAAGCCAATCATGGTGTTCCAAAACAAGAAAGGAACGAACACGCCCATCAGCAAAGACAGCGCAATGGACTGACCCGTTGCCACTGCGGCATAGCCGATGACGCTGACCCACAGAGCGCCAAACAGCGTCACCAACAGGCTGTCTTTCAAGAAAATGGGGCGGCGTGTGGGCATGTGCGTTTTATTCGGGAAGAATTCGCGCTTCCACCAAATCTCAATAAGATAGTAGAGGCCTGGCGCCCATCCGCTGCGATAGAAGTATTGAAGCAAACGGTCAATGGGGCCCAAAGCCCTGAACTCTTCGGCCGTGAGGGGGGTCCAAACAAAGTCGACACCTTTCAAATTGGTGTAGCCATGGTGGACCACATTGTGGCCAGTGTCCCACAGGCTGAAAGGTGTCAGCGAGTACAAGAACGCATAGCGACCAATCCACTTGTTCAACTCGCGGTGAGGTGTGAGGCTCTGGTGGCAAGCGTCGTGCCCAATGATGAACAGACGGCCAATCACAAAGCCGGCAGCCAAGCCGCACAAGAGTTTGAGCCAGGCGCTTTCCAAGACCACCGTGCCGGCAATGAGCGCTAAAAAAAGCACAGTGTCAAAGGCCAGCAACACAAACGCACGGAAAGTGGACCGTGCAGACAGCGGGACAAGCCACTCGCGAATTGTTTTGCGATGCGGCAGGGCTTGGTCCAATGGAATGGGTTGCAAATGGTCAGTAGATGAATGTGGAGTCATAGAGAAGGCACAAAAGCAAGGCTTGGGAGCTATCAGAATAGATGGGCTAGTCTAAACCGAGACCCTTTTCCTGTGCCTGACTTGGGTCAATGGGCGGGCCCTATGGGGCCCTGCCCGGACGCTTCACCTATGATCTAGCCCTCTTCAGACTTATTTTCTGGGCTTTTTTTGCCTTTTTGACACATGATCGCACGCAATACCACCGTCATTGCCGACGCCAATGCCCCTGCCATTACCCAATTGCTGGCCGAACTTGTGGTCCATCACCCTTCCAGGGGCTGGTCGGATGCCGTGGAAGCGCAAGCACATCGCACTTTCGCCAACTGGGCAGGCTGCGCTGTGGGCCCCAGTTCCCATGAAACCATCGAGGCCGCCTTAAGCGCTGTGAGAGAACTGGCGCCTTCTGCCCAAGCCTCCGTCTTGGGTCGATCCGATCGCGTCGACATGGCCAATGCAGCCTTGCTGAACGGCATCAGTTCACACACCTTTGATTTCGATGACACGCATTTGAAAACCATCATTCACCCTGCGGGCCCCGTGGCTTCTGCCATCTTGGCTTTGGGTGAGCATTTGGGGTCGAGCGGACGACAGCTTTTGGATGCCTTGGTGCTGGGTGTCGAGGTTTCTTGCAGGGTGGGCAATGCTGTCTACCCCAACCACTACGATCGCGGATGGCACATCACGGGCTCTACCGGCATGTTGGGGAGTGCTGCTGCTTGTTCGCGTTTGCTGGGGCTCAATGCCAAGCAAACACAAATGGCTTTGGGCATTGCAGCCTCACAGCCCGTGGGATTGCGAGAGCAATTTGGCACCATGACCAAGCCTTTCCACCCGGGAGGTGCTGCGAAGGTGGGTTTGATGTCTGCCTTGATGGCCAAGCACGGTTACACCGCATCGACCCGCGCCTTGGAAGCACCGCGGGGTTTGATGCAAGTGTTCTCTGACAAAACCGACTGGCAGGAAATCACAGAAAACCTGGGGACAAGCTGGGAAATTGAGCTCAATACCTACAAGCCTTTTGCGTGCGGCATAGTGATTCACCCGGCCATTGATGCTTGCGTGCAATTGCGTGAGAAGCACCACTTGAAACCTGAGCAAGTGGCCAGGCTCACTTTGAAAGCCCATCCTTTGGTGCAAGAGTTGACGGGTAAAAAAACACCAACCGATGGTTTGTTGGCCAAATTCAGTGTGTTTCATTCATGTGCTGTGGCCCTCATTTACGGCCGTGCCGGCGAACATGAATATGCCGACGATGTGGTGCGCTCGCCCTTGGTCATCGGGGTCCGCGACAAAGTGGAATTGGTGGTGGACCGCAGCATTCACGAAGCTTCGGTTGATGTCACCTTAGAAACCACAGATGGCCAAAAGCACCATGTCTACATCGATCGCGCCATTGGCAGTTTGGAAAAGCCGATGACCAACGAACAACTCAAGTCTAAGTTTGTAGACCAAAGCGCACCCATCTTGGGGGATGCCAAAACTGAACAAGCCTGGGCTTTGTGCATGAATTTGGCAGCGCAACCTGATTTGAAGGCTTTGCTTCAAAGTTTGACGCGTTAAAAATCTGTGACGCACGACCCAAGCGGGCCTTGAATATTGTTCTCCCAGTGTGACTGATTTCGTGGGAAAATTGAAATCTCATGACACCGGAGACAAGTCCACATGCCCAGTCGCGCCACCAAAATTGTTGCCACCTTAGGCCCTGCATCCAGCGATCCTGCTATGTTGGAAGCCATGATCCGTGCTGGCGTGAACGTGGTGCGTCTGAATTTCAGCCACGGCAAAGCACAAGATCACATTGACCTGGCTCGATTGGTGCGCGAGGCCGCAGCCCGCGCCGGTCGCGAGGTGGCCATCATGGCTGACTTGCAAGGCCCCAAAATTCGCGTGGGCAAGTTTGCCGAGGGCAAAGTGATGTTGGTCCCCGGCGCCAAGTTTGTCCTCGATGCGTCGCGTGCTGAGTTGGGTGATCTCACGGGCGTGGGTCTTGACTACAAAGAACTGCCCCGTGATGTCAAAGCGGGCGACGTTCTGTTGCTGAACGATGGCCTCATTGTGCTCACAGTGGATGCTGTGCAAGGTGAAAAGGTCCATACCACCGTGAAGTTGGGCGGAGAGTTGTCCAACAACAAAGGCATTAACAAGCAAGGTGGTGGCCTCACTGCGCCCGCACTCACAGGCAAAGACATGGAAGACATCAAAACGGCCATGAGCTTTCAGGCCGATTATTTGGCGGTGAGCTTTCCAAAAAATGCCACCGACATGGAAATGGCGCGCCAATTGGCCAACGTGGCTGCGGCCCAATACAACCACAAGCCAGGTTTGATTGCCAAAATTGAACGCGCGGAAGCCATTCCTCGCTTGGAAGAAATTTTGCTCGCCAGCGACGGCATCATGGTGGCGCGAGGCGATTTGGCGGTTGAGGTTGGCAATGCCGTGGTGCCCGCACTGCAAAAGCGCATGATCAAATTGGCGCGAGCTCACGACAAGGTGGTCATCACAGCCACCCAAATGATGGAAAGCATGATCACCAATCCAGTGCCGACTCGGGCAGAAGTGAGTGATGTGGCCAATGCCGTACTCGATGGCACCGATGCTGTGATGTTGAGTGCAGAAACTGCAGCAGGCAAATACCCCTTGGAAACGGTCGAAGAGATGGCCAAAATTTGTTTGGCTGCCGAAGCTGCTGAAGAGTTTGAGTTGGACGCAGATTTCAGCGGTCAGTCTTTCAGCCACATCGATCAGTCCATTGCCATGGGCGCTTTGTTCACCGCGCATCATTTGCACGCCAAAGCCATTGTGGCACTCACTGATTCTGGCTCAACCGCTTTGTGGATGAGCCGTCACCGCGTGAAAATTCCCATTTACGCGGTCACCACCAAACTCAGCTCGCAGCGAAAGATGGCCTTGTACCGAAATGTTCGCCCCCTCCTGATGGACACCAGTGCCGACAGAGACACGGCTTTGGTTCAAGCTGAAAACCATTTGAAGAGCCGCAGCATTGTGGCCTCGGGTGACATTTACGCCATCACGTGTGGCGAGCCCATGGGCGCGCCGGGCGGTACCAACATGTTGAAAATTTGCCGTGCAGCTTAAGGCCGCACACTGGTTTGAGCTTGCACTCGATTGAACGCATGGTGGCTGAGCCAACCTGTGGTCCAGCACAGCCATGCTGTCCAAAAGGTGTGACTCATAAAATGAGCACCGCGCATTTGCTGTGAAACTCCCAACACAATGCCTGCGATCAACGCAATAGCCAGCCATTTCAGCGCGCGCCTGTCACCACTTTGCCGAATTCCAAAATAGGCGCCCATAAATGCAAAACCAGTAGATGCATGTCCCGCTGGAAAGCAGTGGCCCCCTGCGCCGTCCTGTTGCCAAAGGTCCCAGTGGGGGACATAGGCGGCCAGGCCACCAAAAGCTTGCAGGTCCCATGGACAGCTTGTTTGGCTGAACCCCTTGATCAGGGTGACAGAAAGAAGAGCACACAGGACAGAAATGAAGACTCCCGCACGATCACTGGTCGAAAGTGATCGCAAAGCACCCCAAGGTCGCCAGATGCCCACCAACAAGGCGATAAAAATCCCCCATCCCACGCTGCGAGTGCCTTCGTGCATGACCTTGCGCATCCACCAGTTGTCTCGCAGTGGAAAACCGCTGCTGTTGCCCCACCAGTGGGCCAGTGTCAGGTCCCAAGGGGTGGCGTCCCAGCCTAGAAGGAGCAACAAAAAAAACAGACTGATCCAAGCGTCGGTCCGCCAAAGCGCAGTGCCCTTGTTGGCGAAATTCAATGTGGGCAAATGAAGCATGAGCGAAATCATAGTCGGACTGGCTAAAAAAGCAGCCAATCATCAGCTTGGCTTGTTAAAATCTTTCGCAGTGACAAGCCGTTGACATGCCTCAAGCCAATGAAAATTGGGCTGCAAGGCATGACACCTTGGCTTGCGTCAGAATTTATAACTCTTTGGGGCTCTTCATCATGGCACTCGTTTCAATGCGTGAACTGCTGGACCACGCGGCCGTTAACGGCTATGGCATTCCGGCTTTCAACGTCAACAACTTGGAACAAGTTCAGGCCATCATGGAGGCGGCCAAAGAAACCGGTGCTCCGGTGATCATGCAAGCTTCGGCAGGTGCTCGAAAATATGCGGGTGAAGGCTTTTTGAAGTTGTTGATTCAAGCTGCCGTCGAGTCCTATCCCGAGATTCCCGTGGTGATGCACCAAGACCACGGCCAAAGCCCCGATGTCTGCCAGGGTGCCATCCATCTGGGTTTCAGCTCGGTCATGATGGATGGCAGTTTGGAAGCCGATGGCAAAACCATTGCCAGCTACGAGTACAACATCGAAGTCACCCAAAAAGTGGTTAGCATGGCGCACAAATTGGGCATCACCGTGGAAGGTGAGTTGGGTTGCTTAGGCTCCCTTGAAACGATGCAAGGCGACAAAGAAGACGGCCACGGCACAGACTCTGTGATGACGCGCGAGCAGCTCTTAACGGATCCCGAACAAGCGGCTGATTTTGTAAAACGCACCCAGCTCGATGCTTTGGCCATTGCCATTGGCACCAGCCATGGCGCCTACAAATTCACCCGCAAGCCCACAGGCGACATTTTGGCCATCGATCGCATTCAAGCCATTCACAAACGCATTCCCAACACGCACTTGGTGATGCACGGATCTTCCAGCGTGCCGCAAGACTTGTTGGCCATCATCCGCGAATTTGGCGGCAACATGAAAGAGACTTACGGCGTGCCCGTGGAAGAAATTCAAAAGGCCATCCAATTTGGTGTGCGCAAAATCAACATTGACACCGACATTCGCTTGGCCATGACGGCCGCAGTTCGCAAATTCATGGCGCAGAACCCTGATAAATTTGACCCCCGCGAATGGCTCAAGCCAGCCCGCGAAGCGGCCAAACAAATTTGCAAGCAACGCTACATTGAGTTTGGTTGTGAAGGTCAAGCTTCCAAAATCAAGGGTCACAGCTTGCAAGTGGTGGCAGGTCAATACGCTAAAGGCGAGTTGGCGCAAGTTGTTCACTGAAATTGGCTCGATAATGCAGTCACTATGACCCTCGTTGCTGCATTGCATACTTCTGCTTTAACTTCTCTCACCTTGCTTGCACGAGGCAAGGTGAGAGACAACTATGCAGTGGGCACCGACCGAATTTTGATGGTGGCCTCCGACCGCATCAGTGCCTTTGACGTCATCATGGGTGAGCCCATTCCTGGCAAAGGTGTGTTGCTCACACAAATGGCCTTGTTTTGGTTCGACAAACTCGGCCCTCAAGGTTTGAACCTTTGCCCCACTCACCTCACAGGCGAAGCGCCTGAGAGTGTGGTCAGTGCAGCTGAAGCTGCTCAGGTCAAGGGCCGCTCCATGTTGGTGAAGCGCTTAAAGCCCCTTCCGGTTGAAGCGGTGGTGCGTGGCTACTTGGCGGGCAGTGGTTGGAAAGAATACCAAGAAAACCAAGCGGTGTGTGGTGTGAAGTTGCCTGCAGGTTTGAAAAATGCCAGCAAGTTGCCTGAGCCAATCTACACCCCAGCCGCCAAGGCGGCGGTTGGCGAGCACGATGAAAACATCACGTTTGAAAAAACGGTAGAGATGATCGGCCTCGATTTGGCCACCCGCATCAAAGAGATCAGCATTGCAATTTACAAAGCCGCCAGCGCCATCGCAGCTGAAAAGGGCATCCTCATTGCGGACACCAAATTTGAATTTGGTTTAGATGCTGAGGGCACCTTGGTCTTGATGGACGAGGTGCTCACGCCCGATTCATCGCGTTATTGGCCAGCTGAAAGCTATGTGGAAGGCGAGAACCCGCCCAGCTACGACAAGCAGTTTTTGCGTGATTGGCTAGAAAGCACTCAGCTCAATGGCAAGCCGTGGGACAAAACGCCACCCGCCCCTCGTTTGCCCCGTGAGGTGATTGAAAAAACCGCTGCAAAATACGAAGAAGCGCTGCAGCGATTGACGCGCTGAAGACGTTCAGCTCAGCAGGATTCAGATTTAGTTCAGCATCATGCTCAGTTTGCGGCGATAGCTGGACACCATGGCCGCTTGCGGATCTTCTTGCACCGCACTTTTACCCATGAGCTCAATGCCACCCGCTGACTTGCCGGTGTGATCGACGCCACCTCTGGGCGCGGCCGGTGTGAGTAACTCCAACAAGCCCACCATTGTTTTGCGAGGTGCTTCGTCCTGCCATTTTTTGTCGCGCATGATGATCTCTAAGAGCTCATCCATGGCGCCGGTCCAATCGTCGCTGGCCAAAAGAACGCGTGCTTTGGCGAAGCGTGCATCGAAGTCGCGCTTGTTGGCGGCAATGAGTTCGTCAAATTTCTCAAGCGACCATTGACCCATGGGGTCGGTGGTGACAAAGCGCAAGGCATCGAGCCACTGCTTCAATGCTTCAAAGCGAAGTTTGAGAGGAATTTGAGACAAGCAGGGCTTGAGCACGGTGCTGGCGGTTTCGAGTTGGCCCATGCTGATCAGCAGTTTGACCAAGTCAAAGCGTGCGTCGTCGTTTTCGGGGTTGGCTTCTAGTGCTTCGAGCAGTTTGGTTTGGGCGGTTTCTAAATCGCCCGATGCCATCAGGGCTTCTGCTTCTTGGACCTCTGTCGCAGCCAAGACCTCGTTTTCACCGGGCACATGTTTATCAAGGAATTCGCGCAATTTACCTTCGGGTACGGCGCCCATAAATCCGTCCACGGGCTGTCCGTTTTTAAGGAGCACGCAGGTGGGAATGCTTTTGATGCCAAAGGCAGCGGCCAGTTGCTGCTCTTGGTCCGAGTCAATTTTGACCAATTTGAAACGGCCCCCATAGGCTTCTTCCATCTTTTCCAAGAGGGGACCCAAGGTTTTGCAGGGGCCGCACCAAGGGGCCCAAAAGTCAACCAATACGGGCGTGGTCATAGAGGTCGCAATGACCTCGGCTTCAAATGTTTCTACGGTGACATCAATCATATTTACCAGACCTATGGGCTAAACCTTAAAATTCAAGAAATCAACTGAAATTCAGTTGAGACAATTTTTCTTTAACGCTTCATTAAAGCCAAACATGCCAAACACAGCATCCAAAGCCAAAACACGCATTGGCGTGGTCATGGGATCCAGTTCTGAC
>CANJOS010000054.1 GCA_947476015.1 Comamonadaceae bacterium
CGTTTTTGCAAAAACGATTGCAAGCCCTCTTTGCCTTCGTCACTGGCGCGGACATCGGCAATGCGCCGAGCTGTTTCATTTCGAAGGGCCTCAGTGAGGGGCTGCCCCGCCACGTCTTGTACCAAGCGTTTGCATTCACGCAAAGCTTGGGGACCGTTGCCACACAAGGTGGCCACCATCTCCGATACCTTGGCGTCCAAAGTTTCGGGCGTGCAAAGTTCATGCACCATGCCCATGGCGTGCGCTTGCGTTGCTGAAAATCTTTCGGCAGTGACCATGTAGCGCTTGGCGGCTTGCGCACCCATGGCGCGAATCACATAGGGGCTGATGGTGGCCGGTAGCAATCCCAAACGCGCTTCTGACAAACAAAATGTGACATTGTCAGAAGCCATCAACACGTCACACACAGCGGCCAGGCCCATACCGCCGGCATAGCAATCGCCATGCACACGACCCACAATAGGCACCGGGCATTGCTCTAAGGTCCACAACATGTCTGCAAGTTTTTGTGCGTCAGCACGGTTTTCATCCCAGCTGTAGCCAGACATGGCGCGCATCCAGTTCAAATCTGCGCCAGCACAAAATGCCTTGCCGTGTGCGCTTAGCACAATGGCCCGCAGATCTTTGTCTTTGGCGAAATTTTGAAACGCCAAGGTGAGTTCGGCAATCACTTGATCGTTGAAGGCGTTGCGAACATCGGGTCGATTCAGCCAGACCTCGGCCACTTGGGGTGAGGGTCGGCGGATGTCCAATGTTGAAGAGACGGTCGTTGTGCTGGTCATGAATTTACTTTGTTAAAACGGTTACAGCCGGTTCAGTAGCGCTTGGCCACTTCGTCCAGCATCACTTCGGTAGCGCCGCCCCCGATGCCCAAAATGCGCGCATCTCGCCACAAGCGTTCAATGGCCGTTTCGCGGATGTAGCCCATGCCGCCATGAAACTGTTGGCAGGTTTGCACCACTTCATTCACCAACTCGCCGGTCAAGGCTTTGAGCATCGAGACTTCTTGCACGATGTCTTTGTGTTGCGTCACGCTCCATGCGCAGTGGTACATGAACTGCCTGGCTGAGCGAGTTTTGGCATCGAGCATGGCCAAGCGTTGGCGAATGACTTGTTTGTCCCACAAGGTGCCACCAAACGCGGGTCGCTGACGCACGTAGTCAAGTGTCAGTTCCAACGCTCGGGTGCAATGGCCAATGGCCATGGCGGCCAAAGCAATGCGCTCGGTCTGGAAATTTTTCATGACCGAGTAAAAGCCTTTGTTCTCTTCACCCAGCAAGTGGTGGTCTGGAATGCGCACGTTGTCGAGCACCAACTCGGCCGTGTCAGACGACAACCATCCTGTTTTCTTCAATGCACGCCCAACGCTGAAACCAGGCGTGCCTTTTTCAACAATGAACATCGACATGGCGTGACGTGCATCACCGGTTTTGGCTGCAATGAAATACACATCGGCATGCACGCCGTTGGTGATGAACATCTTGGTGCCATTCAAGACCCAATGGTCGCCATCTCGCTTGGCTGTGGTGCGAATGCCCGCCACATCAGAGCCTGCGCCAGGTTCTGAGACGCCCACGGCCGTGATGCAGTCACCCGCTGTAATGCGCGGCATGTACTTGGCTTTTTGCGCTGCTGTGCCTGCATGATGCAAATGCGGGCTGGCCATGTCGGTGTGCACCAGCACCGTGATGATGAAACCCGCAAATGTGGATTGCGACAAGGCCTCGGCAAACACCAAGTTGGCCATGGCATCGGCACCGCCGCCGCCCAAGTCGGGGTCGTACATCAAGCCGAGCAAGCCAGCCTGCCCCATCTTGCGAAGCACCTCGCGCGGCACCTTGCCATCGTCTTCCCAGGCTTGCGCAAAGGGCTCTACTTCGCGCGCAATGAACTTGGCCACTTGGTCTCGCAGCAGCGTGTGCTCGGGTGTGGTGAAGATGTTGTCAAAGGTGTAGGTCATGTTGTTCTTTCTCAAACATCACATGCGGAAAATACCAAATTGGGTGTCTTCAATGGGCGCGTTCAAGGAAGCCGACAAGCCCAGTGCCACCACGCGGCGTGTGTCAGCGGGGTCGATCACACCGTCGTCCCACAAGCGCGCACTGGCGTAGTAGGGATGCGACTGATGGGCAAACTGGTCCAAGATAGGTTGCTTGAAAGTGGCTTCTTCCTCGGCACTCCAGTTGCCACCGCGTGCTTCTATGCCGTCGCGTTTCACCGTGGCCAAAACCCCCGCCGCTTGCTCGCCACCCATCACACAAATGCGCGCGTTGGGCCACATCCAGAGAAAGCGCGGGTTATAGGCGCGTCCGCACATGCCATAGTTGCCGGCCCCAAAGCTGCCACCAATGATGCAGGTGAATTTAGGCACTTTGGCAGTGGCCACTGCGGTGACCAGCTTGGCGCCATTGCGCGCAATGCCTGCGCTTTCGTATTTGCGGCCCACCATGAAGCCCGTGATGTTTTGCAAAAACAGCAAAGGAACTTTGCGTTGGCAACACAGTTCAATGAAGTGCGCGCCTTTCAGTGCCGACTCTGAAAACAAAATGCCGTTGTTGGCAATGATGCCCACAGGCATGCCTTCAATGTGCGCAAAGCCACACACCAGCGTGACACCAAAGCGGGCTTTGAATTCTGCAAACTCGCTGCCGTCCACAATGCGAGCAATGATTTCGCGCACGTCATAAGGCTTGCGACTGTCGGCAGGGATCACGCCATAGATGTCTTTGGCATCGTACAAAGGGGCGGCCGGCTCTCGCAATTGCAGTTCGATTTTTTTCTTCCGGTTGAGTGAGCCCACTGCTTGGCGTGCCAGTGCCAATGCATGCGCATCGTTTTGCGCCAAGTGATCGGCCACGCCCGACAAACGGGTGTGTACATCACCGCCGCCCAGGTCTTCCGCGCTGACCACCTCGCCCGTCGCCGCCTTCACCAAAGGCGGCCCGCCCAAAAAGATGGTGCCTTGGTTTTTCACAATGATGGTTTCATCGCTCATGGCAGGCACATAAGCGCCCCCTGCAGTGCAACTGCCCATGACCACCGCAATTTGCGGAATACCCAGGGCACTCATGTTGGCTTGGTTGTAGAAAATTCGGCCGAAGTGATCACGGTCTGGGAACACATCGTCTTGGTTGGGCAAGTTGGCACCGCCTGAGTCGACCAAGTAAATGCAGGGCAGGTTGTTCTGCTGCGCCACTTCTTGCGCACGCAAATGTTTCTTGACTGTCATGGGATAGTAGGTGCCGCCCTTCACGGTGGCGTCGTTGCACACAATCATGCAATCTACGCCATTGACGCGGCCAATGCCTGCAATCATGCCAGCGCAGGGTGCATCTTCAATGCCCTCTTTGCTGAGGTACATGGCATGCGCGGCCAAGGGTGCAATTTCTAAAAATGGTGTGCCAGGATCTAGCAGCATTTGCACCCGTTCACGGGGCGGCAATTTGCCACGGGCAACGTGTTTGGCTCTGGCTTTCTCGCCACCCCCTGCTGCCGATTTTTTCAATTGCACGCGCAGGTCGTCGACTGCCGCTTGCAGGGCTGCGGCATTGGCCAAAAATTCTGCCGAACGGTTGTTGAGTTGGGTTTGTAGCACCGACATGATTGAATTCTCCTGATCCGCAAGGATAGCCTCCGCGGCGCCCTGCAGGGGAAATCAGAGGTTGCAAATTGCGCCAAAATTGACGCAGAATACGTCATGCGCCAAAGCCCTGCTCAAAGACCCTCCGTGGCGGCCACACCGATGGCCTTTGTACAAGCAATATTGCGGGCGTATGCCGCACAAAATAAAAGCCCCAACAAGGCGCTGGAATTTTCACAAATTACGCCATCTCAGGCCAAAAAATCCAACACTCACATCACCGCCCGGCAAATGGAACGGGTCTCCAGTTATGCCATGCACGAACTCAACGACGAGGCCTTGGGCTGCCTCAGCAGGCAACTGCCTTGGGGAACTTATGGCATGTTGGTGCGGGCCTCCCTGACTTCTCCCAACCTCGGGGTCGCTCTCAAACGCTGGTGTCGCCATCACAGCTTGGTAACAAACGACATTGAGTTGGTGGTGCATGAAGAAGAGGGTCTGGCTTACATCACGCTGTTTGAGCAAAAAGATTCAGGTGTTCAACGCGAGTTTGGCTTGCTGTCGATTCTGCGAAACCTTTATGGCGTGGCTTGTTGGCTCATCGATTCACGGATCACCCTCGACAAAGTTGAGTTTGCTTTCGACAGGCCCGCTCATCACGCCGTTTATCCGCTGATGTTTCAAGGTCCTGTTGAGTTTGATGCGTCTTTCAAATCAGCCAGCGGCTTGCCTGCTTCTACACTGGTCATGAATGCCAGCTATTTGAATTTGCCATTGCGGCGAGACGAAGCGGCATTGCAGCGCATGCTGGAAACGGCACTCACGCTCACAGTGCTTCAGTACCGCAAAGACCGCCTGCTGCTCACGCAAGTGAAGCAAGCCTTGGCGATGCACCCTCAAAGCACTCACAGCGCAGCAGAATTGGCACCCTTGCTGAATTTATCACCGCGCAGTTTGCACCGGCAATTGAAAGAAGAAGGCATCAGCCTGCAGCATGTGAAAGACGAGGTGCGCCGTGAACGCGCGATTGAACTTTTACAACGAACGCGCAAACCGATCAAGCAAGTGGCAGAGAGTGCTGGTTTTCAGAATGAAAAAAGTTTCATTCGAGCCTTCAAGCAATGGACAGGTCAAACACCGGCGGTATTTCGCGAAGCGCGCCACAGTTCAGGCAAAGCGCCCATGTGAGGAAACAGTTGCGAGGCGCCTGCCGCTAGGAGCTCTGCGGCCAGCGCTTGGTCAGGACAAAGTGCCCACACCGTTGCGCCAGCTGCCACACCAGCTTGCACGCCAGTGGCGCTGTCCTCAATCACCAAACAATGTGCTGGCGCTCGCTCCAAGTGCGCTGCCGCTGCCAAGTACACATCGGGTGCAGGCTTGGTGCGCGCCATTTCATGCCCGCTGAAAATTCGCCCTTCAAAGTGCGACATCAGGTGCACATGGGCCAATTGCATTTCCACCTTGAACCTGTCGGCTCCCGATGCACAGGCAATGGCCCCCTGCGTGATTTCATAAGCGGCGGCGACGGCCGCGTGCGCACCCGGCATCACCTTCAGGTTGGCTCCCAGCGCATCGTTGCGACGCAATCTGAAGGCATGCAGCCATTCTTCCGTCAATGGCAAACCCGTCTTGGCTTCAATGATGGCCTGGTGATCCTTCACCGCTTTGCCCACAAAGAATCGAAAGCATTCTTCACTGGACATTGCCCAGCCCCGCTCTGCCAACATGTCTCGAAGGACGCCATTGGTAATGGGCTCGCTGTCCACCAGCACACCATCGCAATCAAATAAAACAGCTTGAAAATTCATGCGGCCATGTTAACCGCAGTCAAGTGACAGCACAGAGATAGCGCCACTGTCCTTCTTCGCACACAAAGCGGCTGCGCTCATGCAAGCGCTGGGCCCGGCCCGCCACTCGCACACGGGCTACAAATTCAAGCTCTGCAGTTTCATGGCCCTCGTGAACACCGGTTGGCACATAGTCCTTGATGTCCAGGCCTAGCCATTTGGCGCCCACCTCAAACTCCACCGTGTTGGGTCGATAGCCCGCTTGCCAGGTGTGCTTCAAATAGCTTTCGTTTTCAAGGACGAAGGCCGTGTAACGTGAGCGCATCAAATGCAACGCATCGGGCGGCAGCTGTCCTTTTTCAATGAATCGGCCACAGCAATCTGTGTAGCCAACTGCACCCCCCTTGCGCCGAATCGCTGTGGGTGATCCGCCACAAGGGCAAGCATCAGGCGCAGGCAGGGTCAAGCCAAGGCCCGTTGAATGATGATTTTCTGCACGTCGCTGGTGCCTTCGTAAATTTGGCACACCCGTACATCGCGGTAAATTCGCTCGACGGGAAAGTCACTCATCACACCGTAACCACCCAAGGTTTGAATGGCCGCACTGCAAACTTTTTCTGCGGTTTCGCTGGCAAACAACTTGGCCATGGCGGCTTCTTTCAAACACGGTAAACCTGCATCTCGCAGCGTGGCGGCATGCCACATGAGTTGGCGTGCTGCTTCAAGCTGTGTAGCGCACTCGGCCAAGCGAAAGCCCACAGCCTGATGGTTAAAGATGGCCGTGCCAAAACTCTCACGCTGCTTGGCATAGTCAATGGCCACCTCCAACGCACTGCGCGCCATGCCAATGCTTTGAGCAGCAATGCCAATGCGGCCGCCTTCCAATGCAGACAATGCAATTTTGTAACCTTCACCTTCTTGGCCTATTAAATTCTCAACAGGCACTTCGCAGTTTTCAAAATTGATGAGGGCTGTGTCGCTAGAGTGTTGACCCAACTTGTCTTCCAATCGCGCCACTTGATAACCCGGTGTGGTGGTCGGCACAATAAAAGCACTCATGCCTTTTTTGCCTGCGCCTTTGTCGGTCACAGCAATCACGATGGCCACATCACCGTGTTTGCCACTGGTGATGAATTGTTTCACACCATTGATCAGATACGCATCGCCTTTGCGGGTGGCAGTGGTCCGGAGCGCCGAGGCATCCGAGCCGACATGCGGCTCGGTCAAACAAAACGCGCCCAGCAACTCGCCTTGTGCCAAACGCGTGAGCCATTTTTGCTTTTGCGCGTCGTTGCCGTAACGCATCAGAATGGCATTGACTGGGCAGTTGGTTACGCTGATGGTGGTGCTCACGCCGCCATCGCCTGCGGCAATTTCCTCCAGCACCAAGGCCAAGGTCAGGTAGTCCAAATTGGCGCCGCCCCAAGCTTCAGGCACGCAAATGCCATAGGCACCGAGCGCCGCCAAACCTTGGTGCGCCGCCTTGGGAAATTCATGCGACTTGTCCCAAGCAGGCGCGTGGGGCCAGAGCTCTTCTTTGGCAAAAGCACGGACGGCGTCGCGCACCATTTCTTGGTCGGTTGAAAGCAGCATGTTTTTCTCTTAAATGATTTCAAGCGCCACAGCAGTACCTTCACCACCGCCAATGCACAAAGTGGCCAGGCCTTTTTTCAGGCCCCGTGCTTTCAGCGCATGAATGAGGGTCACCATGATGCGCGCACCTGAAGCGCCAATCGGATGGCCCAAGGCACAGGCACCGCCATTCACGTTGACCTTTTCGTGTGGCACGTTCAACTCTTTCATGAGGGCCATGGGCACCACAGCAAAGGCTTCATTGATTTCCCACAAATCGACATCGGAGACCTTCCAACCAGCTTTGGCCAAGGCTTTCTGTGTGGCGCCAACGGGCGCCGTGGCAAACCACTCAGGCTCTTGCGCATGGGTGGCATGGCTCACGATTCGAGCCAAGGGTTTGCACCCCAATTGGTCCGCCGTGCTTTGGCGCATCATGACCAAAGCCGCTGCGCCATCGTTGATGGACGAGCTGGAAGCGGCCGTGATGGTGCCGTCCTTTTTGAATGCAGGCTTCAAGGAAGTGACTTTGTCCAACTTCACTTTGCCAGGCCCTTCGTCAATGCTCACCACCGTTTCACCGGCACGTGTTTTGACCGTGACAGGCGTGATTTCTGCTTGGAATGCACCCGAGGCAGTGGCGGCTTTGGCGCGCTCCACACTGGCCATGGCGAAGGCGTCTTGCGCAGCGCGTGTGAAGCTGTATTTGGCGGCGCAGTCTTCACCAAAAGTACCCATCGAGCGACCTGGTTCGTAGGCGTCTTCCAAACCGTCAAGCATCATGTGGTCAAAAATTCGATCGTGGCCCATGCGATAACCCGCACGGCCTTTGAGCATGAGGTAAGGCGCGTTGGTCATGCTCTCCATGCCACCGGCCACCAACACATCGTGGGTGCCCGCCACCAACATGTCGTGTGCAAACATGGCCGCGCGCATGCCGGAGCCGCACATTTTGGACAAAGTCACAGCGCCAGCGCTTTTGGGCAAACCGCCCTTGAAGCCCGCTTGCCTTGCAGGGGCTTGGCCTTGACCCGCCATCAAGCAGTTGCCAAACAAAATTTCTGTCACGAGTTCGGCAGTGAATTGTGAACCAAGAGCGGCGCGCTCAACAGCGGCCTTGATGGCTGCCCCTCCTAAATCGTGCGCCGCCAAAGATGCGAAGTCACCTTGGAAACTGCCCATGGGTGTGCGTGCAGCACTGACGATCACTACGGGGTCATTGACGCTGGTCATTGAAAATTCTCCTGGGTTTAAAAATTGAAATCACGTGCCACGGGGGTAACGTTTGAACGCACCCCGGAAGACATCGACGACTTCGTGCGAGCCCGACATGGTGACGTCCATGTCTTTCACCAAGCCGTCGCTCAAGCCATACACCCAACCGTGTACCGATATTTTTTGGCCACGTCCCCACGCATCTTGCATGACGTTGGACAAAGCCACGTTGCCTACTTGCTCAATGACATTCATTTCGCACATGGCGTCTTCAAGTTGTTGTTGTGGCAAGTGGTTCAAACGTTGGCGATGACGCAAACGCACATCTTGCACATGGCGCAGCCAATTGTCGGCCAAGCCAATGCGTGTTCCACGGGTGGCCGCCAGCACGCCACCGCAGCCGTAGTGGCCGACCACGATGATGTGCTCTACTTTAAGGGCATCGACCGCATATTGAATGACCGACAGCGCATTGAGGTCGGAGTGCGCCACCACGTTGGCGACGTTGCGGTGAACAAACACTTCGCCCGGCTCAAGGCCTGTGATTTGATTGGCGGGCACGCGACTGTCGGAACAGCCAATCCACAAATATTTAGGCGACTGCTGCTGCGCCAAATGATTGAAGAACCCCGGCTGCTCAAGCTCCATTCGTTTTGCCCAAGCGCGGTTGTTGTCGAAAAGGTGGGATAGGTGTTTGGTAGTCATGCAAAATCCTTAGGAAGTTTCGGCAAACAATTCACGGCCTATGAGCATGCGCCGAATTTCGCTGGTGCCAGCGCCAATTTCGTACAGCTTGGCATCGCGCCACAAGCGGCCCAGTGGGTAATCGTTGATGTAACCGTTGCCACCAAAAATTTGCACGCCTTCGCCGGCCATCCACGTGGCTTTTTCGGCACACCACAAAATGACACTGGCGCAATCTTTGCGAACTTGTCGCACGTGGTCGGTCCCAAGCAGGTCTAGGTTTTTGCCGACGGTGTAGCAAAATGAACGGCCCGCTTGCAGCACGGTGTACATGTCGGCCACTTTGCCTTGAATGAGTTGGAACTCACCAATGCTTTGGCCAAACTGTTTGCGGTCGTGAATGTAGGGAATCACGTTGTCCATGACGGACTGCATGATGCCCAAGGGGCCTGCCGCCAACACCGCTCGCTCATAGTCCAAGCCGCTCATGAGCACCTTGGCACCCATGTTCAGGCCCCCCAAAATATTTTCTTCAGGCACTTCGACATTTTGAAACACCAGCTCGCCCGTGTGGCTGCCGCGCATGCCCAACTTGTCGAGCCTTTGCGCAATGGAGAAGCCCTTCATGTTTTTTTCAATCAAGAACGCTGTGACGCCGCGCGCACCCAATTCAGGTTCCGTTTTGGCATACACCACCAAGGTGTTGGCATCTGGCCCGTTGGTGATCCACATTTTGTTGCCATTCAAAACGTAATAGCCGCCTTTGTCCTCGGCCTTGAGCTTCATGCTGATGACATCAGAGCCCGCACCCGGCTCACTCATGGCCAAAGCGCCCACATGCTCACCGCTGATGAGTTTGGGTAAATATTTTTGCTTTTGCGCGGCAGTTCCGTTGCGCTTGATTTGATTCACGCACAAATTGCTGTGTGCGCCGTACGACAAGCCCACACTGGCAGAGGCGCGAGAAATTTCTTCCATGGCAATCATGTGTGCCAAGTAACCCATGTTGGCGCCCCCATAGACTTCAGGCACCGTGATGCCCAACACGCCCACTTCGCCCATCTTGCGCCATAAGTCCATCGGGAATTGGTCGGTGCGGTCTATTTCAGCGGCACGCGGTGCAATTTCTGCTTGCGCAAAATCTCGCACTGCATCCCTCAGAGCGTCAATGTCTTCGCCCAATTGAAAATTCAGGCCGGGCATGTTCATGTTGTTTTCTCCACGCGAAATTGAAATGTCGTTCAATAAAATTCAGTAGGTCTGCGGAACAGGAACCAGGGTTTGCTGCATGATGGCGCAGGTCGATTTTTTGCCTTGCGGGTCGAGGTGAAAAACTTCTGCCATGGTCACAATGATCCGTTTGCCACCCTTGACCACCTTGCCCACAGCTCTCAATTCACCGTGTTGATGGCCACTTAAGAAATTGATCTTGTATTCCACGGTGACCACTTCCATGCCCTCCGGCGCCACGGTGAGGCCTGCATAGCCCGCCGCAATGTCGGCCAAGGCGCCCATCGCGCCGCCATGGAAACCGCCTTGTTGTTGGGACACTTTGTCGCTGTAGGGCAAAGCGATTTCGACTTCACCCTCCACCACACGCACCAAACTGGCGTCGAGGTGTTTCATCATGCCTTGTCGCGCAAAACTGGCCGCAATGCGCTGGCCTGCAGGTGTTGAAAAATCGGACGTCTTCATCTTCAGGCTTTCTTTCCAAGCGCTTTGTCTGCGCGCATCAGCAAATTGCGCGCGTCTTTTTCGTGGGTCTTCACTTCTTCGAGGGTGGCGTGCAAATCGGCCAACTGCGATTCCAATTGAAGGCGATGCTCAGCCAGTACCACCATGAATTTTTTCAGCTGCGGTCCTGTGTCTCTGGGGCTGTCATACATGTCAATCAATTCTTTGGCTTCGTTGAGTGAAAGCCCCAAACGCTTAGCCCGCAAGGTCAGCTTCAAGCGGGTGCGGTCGCGCGCGGAATACACACGATTGCGGCCGCCAGGCCCCGAACGCTCAGGCTCTAACAGCCCCATGTCTTCGTAAAATCGAATGGCACGCGTTGTGAGGTCAAACTCTTTGGCCAAATCGCTGATTGAAAATTGAGTTGCCATGGGGTTCGCTTTCAAGCTTGCGCGCAGGCGACAACCAAGACTGCCGAATGCGTTTTACAATGCACTCACTGTAATTGACGTTAACGTAAACGTCAATTATCTCCTGACCTGACTCCCTTGGCGCCCCTTGCTTGCACAAACTTCATGAATTCTTCCACTGATTCGCCCAACAAAGCGACAACACCGCCTCTCTTGCTTGGAGAGAAAGCCCTTGACTTCCCCCTGGGCGATCAGCTCCCTGCTTTAGGTGAAGCGATTTCAGTGGCTCCTGGAGTCCTGTGGATCCGCATGTCGCTGCCCTTTGCCTTGGACCACATCAACCTCTGGCTGCTGGAAGATTCAGAAAGCACGAGCGAGGGCACTCGCCACGGCTGGACAGCGGTGGATTGCGGCGTGACCAATGACGGCACGCAAGCAGCTTGGGAGCAACTCTTCATTGACGTCTTGAAAAACCTGCCCATTTTGCGTGTGGTGGTCACCCACATGCACCCCGACCACATGGGACTGGCGCACTGGCTTTGCGCGAAGTTCAAGGCGCCCTTGTGGATGAGCGCAACGGAGTATCAATCGGCTTTGCTTGGGTCAACGGGCACGTCCGATTTTGGCGGACCCAGTACTCAGCGCTTTTTTGCAGACCATGGGTGGCGTGACCCTGCTGATCAAGCGCAAGTGAATGAGCGGATTGCTTATTACGGCGACATGGTGCCATCGGTGCCCAGGTCTTACCATCGCTTGTTTGAAGGGACGACCCTGACCATTGGCGGTCAATCATGGCGATGCATCAGCGGTTGGGGCCATTCTCCTGAACACATGGCGCTCTTCTGCGACGCCACACACACGCTGATCAGTGGCGACATGGTGTTGCCCAAAATTTCAACCAATGTCAGCGTGTCTGCGCAAGAGCCCGAATCAGATTCACTGGCCTTGTTTCTGGCCTCATTGAAAAAATTTGACAGTCTGCCTGAAGACACCTTGGTCTTGCCTTCCCATGGCCGCCCCTTCCGTGGCTTGCACAAACGCACAGCACAATTGCACGAGCACCATGCCGACCGACTGCAAGAAGTGTTGGCAGCTTGCAGTCAAAAACCAGGCAGCGCATTTGACATGCTCCCGGTGCTTTTCAAGCGGCCTCTAAATTTTCACCAAACCACATTTGCAATGGGTGAGTCTGTGGCGCACTTGCACACCCTTTGGTATGAAGGCAAAGTGGATCGCATCAAAGATGCGCAGGGTGTTTGGCGCTTTTGCGCCATCGCATAGTCAGCTCAGCGGCTTCATGCCAAGTTCTGCCGCAAGTTCAGGCCCAGTTGGCCAAGTTCTCTCGCTGCAATTCTTTGCGGCGCTCTGAATGATCGGGCAGCACCTCGGCCACCACCTTCCAAAATGCAGGGCTGTGGTTCATCTCCCGCAAGTGGGCCAATTCATGAACCACCACATAGTCAATGGCTTCTGACTTTAAGTGAATGAGACGCCAGTTCAAGCGAATGGCGCCATCAATGCGCGCACTGCCCCAACGCGAGCCCGCATTCGACAAGCTGAGTTTGCGCCATTGCACGCCCATCAAAGGGGCAAAATGATGCAAGCGCATTTCAAACAAGGCCCGTGCCTCCCGCATTAACCAAGCCTGCACGGCATCTCGAATTTGAGAGGCGTCTGCATTCAAGGGCAAGGCCAGTTTCAGTTCTCGCTGCATATTCAATTCGCTGTGGCCTTGACTGGGGCTCAGACGCAAGTGAATGGGCGCCCCCAGGTAATCCAAGCTGGCTCCATCTCGCCATTCAATTTGGCGAATGTTTTTTTGCCGCTCTTGAATTTCTGCCCATTTGCGCAAGACCCATTCGCCTCGTTCTTGCAAGCCCATTTCAACCTCTTTCAAGGTGACCCACTTGGGCGCTCGGACCTCCAACCCATCGGGCCCCACCACAAAACCGATGGAGCGTCTGCGAACGCGCTGGAACAAATAAGCCACGCGCATGCCTTCTAAAACTGTCTCCCGATTGGCACGGGGATGCCCCAAGGCAAGCGCGACGTCATGCGCGGAAGGCGCTGGTTTGGCCTCAGGCGCAGGGCCAGTCGGATGGCTTAGAAAATCGAGGACGAGTTGAAGCGGATTGCGCATCATCAGACATACGCCTCCGGGTCTAAGCGTCGCATTTCTGCTTCAATCCAGTCTTCCACTTCCTGCATCAACTCTTCGGCTTGGCGACCTTCGCTTGGGATCATCTTGCCAATGGAGATGTCAACAATGCCAGGCCTCTTGATGAACGCCCTGGTGGGCCAGCACTTGGCAGAAGTGACGGCAATGGGAATGACCGGCACGCCAGCTTCAATGGCCAATCGGGTGCCGCCTGATTTGTAAACGCCTTTTTGTCCGCGTGGGATGCGCGTTCCCTCAGGAAACATGATGACCCACACACCCTCTGCCATCAAACGCTTGCCTTGGGTGACCACTTTGTTGAAAGCCTGTGCGCGCTGACTTCTGTCAATGTGAATCATGTCCATGCGGCCCATGGCCCAACCAAAAAATGGCACGTTGAGCAATTCTTTTTTGAACACATAGGCCAAGGGGTGCGGCATGATGGCTGGCATCAAAAATGTTTCCCAAGTGGACTGGTGCTTCACCAACAAAATGACCGGATCTTTTTCGCCAAGCGGTAAATTCTCCATGCCAGTGATTCGATTTTCAATGCCCAAGATGAAAGTACCACTGCGAATGGCATTTGCCAGCCATGCGGCGCACCACCAGTACAAACGGCTGCTGCTGATGAACATCGAGGCCACCACCACCACCAACGCCCAAGGGATCACGGTGACGATCATCCACAGCATGTGAACCAGCGAGCGCATGAAATTCATAAGGTAGGTTCCACAAATTTTCTCAAAAGCACATCGACAAACGCATTCAAATCGGCATGCATTTGGGTGCCACTTGGGAAAGAAGGTGGCAATGCCAAACCCTTCAAGCTTTCCGACTTGCCTGTCAAAACCAAATGAGGCGTACAGCCGGAAGCCACGGCCGCCTGCATGTCTGTGAGGGTGTCGCCCACAAAGGGCACGCCCTGCATGGACAGGCCAAATCGTTCCGCAATTTGGTCAATGAGCCCTGGCATAGGTTTGCGGCAAGTGCAGGCATCTGCTGGCGTGTGGGGACAATAAAAAATGGCGTCGATGCGTCCGCCGACCGCAGCCAATTGCTTGAGCATCCGTTTGTGAATGGCGTTGAGTGAAGCCACATCAAGCAGTCCTCGGCCAAGGCCCGATTGATTGGTGGCCACAAGCACATGGAAGCCTGCATGGTTGAGCCGGCTAATGGCTTCTAATGCGCCGGGCAGGGCGAACCACTCTTCAGGGCTCTTGATGTACTCATCACTGTCTTGGTTGATGGTGCCATCGCGATCGAGTATGACGATTTTCATGTTAAGAAGCTAATCGTGATAAATCGGCGACGCGGTTCATGGCCACATGCAGGCACTTCAGCAAACCTTGACGGTTCAAGCGCACGTCCATCTCCTCGGCGTTCACCATGACATCGTCAAAGAAGGCATCCACGGGCGAGCGCAGTGCCGCCAAAGTTTGCAAAGAGCCGGTGTAGTCGCCAGCTTTGAACAAGGCCTCAGATTCGGGCAGCAAGCGCTGCATCGCGTGATACAAGTCTTGTTCGGCGGTTTCTTGGAGCAACGCAGGGTTCACATGCGCATCCACTTCGTCGGCTTTCTTCAAAATATTGCCGATGCGTTTGTTGGCTGCGGCCAATGCGGGGCTTTCGGGCAATGCGGCAAACGCGCGAACAGCCGCCAGCAATTTGGGCACTTGACCCAAGCGCGCAGGATGCAAAGCCAGCACCGCATCGACTTCTTGCGCGCTGAAGCCTTGCTCACGCAATGAACCTGCCAAGCGGTCAAACAAGAAGGATGTCAAAGCGTCAGAGGGGTCGGTTATTTTGTCGCCAAACACCGGCACGGCCAGCGCCAGCAATTGACGCCATTCGATTGCCAAATTTTTGTCCATGAGCATGCGAATCATGCCCAATGCATGGCGCCGCAAAGCAAAGGGGTCTTTGTCGCCACTGGGCAAATTGCCAATGCCAAACATGCCCACCAAGGTTTCTAATTTGTCGGCAAGTGCCACCACCAAGCCGACGTTGTTGCGCGGCAACTCATCGCCGGCAAAGCGCGGACGGTAGTGGTCTTCGATGGCCTCTGCAATGTCATTCGACAAACCATCGTGGCGTGCATAGTAGCCACCCATGATGCCTTGCAACTCAGGAAACTCGCCCACCATGTCAGTGAGCAAATCAGTTTTGGCCAACTGCGCTGTAGTGTCGGCAGCTTGCGCCAGCGCATCACCACCCAAGGCGTGACCCAAGGCTTTGGCGATGCTGCGCACGCGCGCCATGCGCTCGCCTTGCGTGCCCAGCTTGTTGTGATAAACCACTTTGTTCAGGCCATCAACGCGAGAGGCCAATGTTTTCTTGCGGTCTTGGTCGAAGAAAAATTTGGCGTCGGCCAAACGCGGACGCACCACACGCTCGTTGCCGCCCACGACGGCACTGGCATCCGCAGGCGTGATGTTGCTCACCACCAAGAACTGATGGGTGAGTTTGCCTTCAGCGTTGAGCAGTGGAAAATATTTTTGATTGGCCTTCATGGTCAAAATCAAACATTCCTGCGGAACTTCCAAAAACTGTTTTTCAAATTCACAAATGAGGACATTGGGGCGCTCCACCAAGGCTGTGACTTCGTCAAGCAAGGCATCGTCTTCAATGGCTTTGGCGCCGCCGCCGACCTTGGCAGCAGCAGCACCAAGTTGCTTCACAATTTCTGCGCGGCGCTCTGCAAAGCTGGCAATGACCGCACCATCACGCGCCAGGGTGGCGGCATAGCTGTCGGCGTCTTGAATGACCAAGGGCGACAGATTGGCTTCAAAGCGATGGCCATGCGTTGTTTGACCGGCCTTCAAGCCCAAAGTTTTCACTGGCACCACTTGATTGCCATGCAGTGCCACCAAGCCATGCGCGGGGCGAACAAAATTCACGCTGGTCCAGCCGGGTATTTCGCAATCTGTTTCCAGCTGATAGGTCATGACTTTGGGGATAGGCAACTTGGCCAGCGCTTCGTCCAAAGCTTTTTGCAAACCTTGCAGCAGCGTTGAACCTTTGGCCACGCTGTCATAAAACAAAGCCTCTGCCTTGCCATCGGGCGCTCGCTTGAGCGACGACACCAAAGCAGCAGGATTGGCAACATCAGCACCCATGGCTTGCAATTTTTTAAGCAATGCAGGTGTGGCGTTGCCACTGGCATCTATGCCCACCGAGACAGGCATGAGTTTTTGTTGAACGGCTTTGTCGGCCGCTTGGGTCAACACTTGCGTGACATGCGCTGCCAAACGACGAGGCGATGCAAAGGGTGTGACCACTGCATCTGCACCAGTAAGGCCCGCATCACGCAATTGATCAAACAGCACATTGGCAAAAGATTCGCCTAATTTTTTGAGCGCCTTGGGCGGCAGCTCTTCTACAAACAATTCAACCAGAAGGTTTTGGTGTGTCATTTTGATTCTTGCCTTCAGGCAGCCTTCTTGCTCAAGGCATTCAATTGTTCCACCCATTCGCGAGGCGCCATGGGGAAGCCCAAACGCTCGCGACTTTCCCAATAACTTTGCGCCACCGCTCGCGCCAAATTGCGAATGCGACCGATGTAGGCCGCGCGCTCAGTGACGCTGATGGCGCCGCGCGCATCGAGCAAGTTGAAAGTGTGCGCAGCCTTGAGCACTTGCTCGTAGGCGGGCAAAGCCAGTTGGGTGCCGATCAAATGCTGGGCTTGTTTTTCGTAAGCAGCGAATGCTGTGAACAAGAACTCTGCATCGGCATGTTCAAAGTTGTAAGTCGATTGCTCCACTTCGTTTTGGTGGTACACATCGCCATAGCTGAGCGTGTCGGTCCACTTCAAGTTGTAGACGTTGTCGACGCCTTGCAAGTACATGGCCAAGCGTTCAAGGCCATAGGTAATTTCGCCCGTGATGGGTTTGCAATCGATGCCGCCCACTTGTTGGAAGTAAGTGAACTGCGTCACTTCCATGCCATTGAGCCACACTTCCCAACCCAAGCCCCAAGCACCCAGCGTGGGATTTTCCCAATCGTCTTCCACAAAGCGAATGTCGTTCTTTTTGAGGTCAAAGCCCAGCGCTTCAAGCGAGCCCAAGTACAAATCCAAAATATTGGAAGGCGCAGGCTTCAACACCACTTGGTATTGGTAGTAATGTTGCAAGCGGTTGGGGTTCTCACCATAGCGGCCATCTTTGGGACGGCGGCTGGGTTGCACATAGGCCGCCTTCCAAGGCTCAGGGCCAATGGCGCGAAGGAACGTAGCGGTGTGGGAAGTGCCAGCACCCACCTCCATGTCATAGGGCTGCAACAGCGCGCAGCCTTGATTGTCCCAATAGGACTGCAATTTCAAAATGATTTGTTGGAAGGTCAACATGGGCAATGAATCAGAACGCCTCCGAACATCGGCGGCAAC
>CANJOS010000055.1 GCA_947476015.1 Comamonadaceae bacterium
ATGAGGGAGAAATCGGGAAATAAAAGCTGGGCGTAATTCACCCCCCAAGCATAACGGCAGACTTTGATATTTTGGCTTCAAGGATGGCCCGTTATTGCTTATGATGTTCACAACTTACTTTCAGGAGTTTTCATGGACCGTCGATTGAGTGCCTTGGCCATTGCAGCAGGGCTTGTTTTAGGAATTTCATCCGGTGCCACGTGGGCCCAAAATTATCCCAACAAAGTGATCAAGTTGCAGGTGCCGTTTGCACCCGGCGGCACCACGGATATCGTGGCACGTGTCATTGCCGATCCCTTGGGTAAGGCTCTGGGCCAGTCCGTGGTGATTGAAAACAAAGCGGGTGGTGGCGGTGTCGTGGGGGCCTCTGAAACGGTTCGTTCAGCGCCTGATGGGTATTCATTGGGCATGGCCACGGTCTCCACCACGGCAGCCAATCCCGCCATCAATCCTAAAAATCCCTACAACCCTGTCACGGATTTCACGCCCATCATCAACATCGCTGCCACACCCAATGTGATTGCGGTTCATCCCTCTTTTCCTGCCAATAACTACAAAGACTTTGTGGCGGAACTCAAAAAGAATCCAGGCAAATATTCTTACGCTTCCTCTGGCACCGGTGGCATTGGTCATCTGCAAACCGAACTTTGGAAAAGTTTGGCGGGCGTGTTCATCACCCACATTCCTTACCGTGGTGCAGGCCCAGCTTTGAACGATACCGTCGCAGGTCAGGTGCCCATTATTTTTGACAACATGCCTTCCGCTTTGCCCTTCATTCAAACTGGCAAGTTAATCGCTATCGTGGTTGCCGCCCCTCAGCGTTTGGCGCAGTTGCCCAATGTTCCCACTTTCAAAGAAGTGGGTTTAGAGCCTGTCAATCGGATGGCTTATTACGGCATTTTGGGCCCGAAGAATTTACCCAAAGAAGTGGTCGACAAGGTCAGCAATGGTGTGAAAAAAGCCTTGGAAGATCCTGCAGTTCGCAAACGCATCGAAGACACTGGCTCTTTGATTGTGGCCAACACAGCTGAGCAATTTGCCGCGCAAATCAAAGCTGAATTCGAGGTCTACAAAAAAGTGGTCGATACTCAAAATTTGAAAATCGATTGATGACTTCGGATAGCCAAGCTGCCATCGACCGCTTTGTTGATGCGGTCTGGCTAGAAGATGGTTTATCGGGCAATACCTTGGCCGCATACCGGCGCGATTTAAAGGCCTTTGCCGATTGGTTGCAACAATCCTCAGGTATTGCGCTTGATGCAGTTCAAGAAGCCCATCTTCAAGCCTACTTCGCTGCCAGACACAGCCAGTCAAAGGCGACCTCAGCCAATCGAAGACTCACCGTTTTTAAGCGCTATTACCGATGGGCATTGCGCGAACGTTGGGTTCAAGTTGACCCCACGCTAAGGATGTTGGCGGCCAAACAAGCCCTGAGAGTTCCCAAGACCTTGTCCGAGGAACAGGTGGATGCCTTGTTGGGGGCCCCTGACGACAATTCAAGCTTGGGCCTTCGCGACAAAGCCATGTTGGAGCTGATGTATGCCAGTGGTTTGCGAGTCTCGGAATTGGTGAAGCTCAAAACTTTGCATGTGTCTTTGAATGAGGGTGTCCTGCGCATCATGGGCAAGGGAAGTAAAGAGCGCTTGGTTCCCTTCGGGGACATGGCGCGGGACAGTTTGACAAGCTACTTGCAAGGCGCCAGAATCGCTTTGCTCGGCACCAAGCAAACCGATGATTTGTTTGTCACCGCCAGTGGATCGAAAGCGGGCACCGCCATGTCGCGGGTGATGTTTTGGCAACTCATTAAAAAATATGCCGTGCTCGCAGGTATTACCGCACCTTTGTCTCCGCATACCCTGCGACATGCTTTTGCCACCCATTTGCTCAACCATGGTGCTGACTTGCGCTCGGTTCAGGTTTTACTGGGCCATGCCGACATTTCCACCACCACCATCTACACCCATGTGGCCCGAGAGCGTTTGAAAAGTTTACATTCTCAGCATCATCCTCGAGGTTAGCAAGTTTGGACCCTCAAAGGCCGCTGGCAGACAGGTTCTCCAACTCCTCTTCGTTGAACCCCGCCAGGCGTCTGGCCGCCAAGTTATAGGGCGACTTGAGTTTGGGTGCGTCGTATTGTTGAATCAATTGCCGGTAGGTGCTGATCGGGTCTAACTGGCGTTCATCGCACAAGTAGCGATACCAGCGGTTGCCTGCTGCCACATGGCCAATTTCCTCTTCCAAAATGATGTCCAAGATGCGCCCTGCCGCATGATCACCAGCGCTGACCAGTTTGTTTTTGACCACAGGGGAGGCGTCCAAGCCGCGTGCTTCCAAGGTGCGCGGCACCAAACCAATGCGCGCCAAAATATCGCCCTTTGTTCGCTCTGCCATTTCCCAAAGGGAATGGTGCGCTGGAAAATCGCCATAATCAAACCCCATTTCGCTGAGGTGGCCTTGCAGCAGCAAAAAGTGCTTGGCCTCTTCTTTGGCAATTTGCACCCAGTCTGTATAAAAATTCTCGGGCATGCCTGAAAATCGCCAGACCACATCCAAGGCCAAATCGATGGCGTTGAGTTCGATGTGAGCAATGGCATGCAGCAAGACAGCGCGACCCTCCGGACTGGTCAAGGGTTTCGACTTTAAACTGGTGTGCGCCACCAACTCGGGCTTGGCCGGGCGACCCGGAATATCGCCGGGGTCGGGGACAAGGAGGTGCCTGTTGACGGGCAGCTTGGCGTCTAGGGCAATCGTCAGTCTGGCTTTTTCAAGGGCGTGGGCTGTCCTGAGAGGCTCCAGGACGGCTTGCCGCAGATGGGGTGCAGAAAATGAAGGTGAAGCGTTGACCATGCGCTATTTTAGAGGTGCCTACAATGGTGGTTTTGCAAGCGCAGCATTGGGGATTGAAATGGCGATTTATTCTTTGGATGGTAAGCAGCCCTTGATGGGTGCGGGTGCTTGGGTTGCAGACAGCGCTCAAGTCATTGGCGGTGTTGAGTTGGGTGCCAATGTCAGCATCTGGTTTGGTGCGGTCCTCCGGGGAGACAATGAAACCATTCACATTGGCGATGGCTCTAACGTGCAGGAAGGCAGCGTGCTGCACTCCGACATGGGCAAGCCACTGACCATTGGCCAAAATGTCACCATTGGACATGGCGTCATGCTGCATGGTTGCACCATTGGCGATGAGACCCTGATTGGTATTGGTGCTGTGGTTTTGAATGGCGCCAAGATAGGTCAAAATTGTTTGGTGGGTGCGGGCTCTTTGGTCACTGAGGGCAAAGAATTTCCAGACGGTCATTTGATCGTGGGCTCACCTGCCAAAGCGGTGCGTGAATTAACTCCAGAACAAATTCAGGGTCTGCGTCGATCTGCTCAAAGTTACATTGCCAATGCACAAAGATACCAATCGGGTTTGAAAAAAATTGTCTGAGCTTCATAAATTCCTTTTTGATGGCTTGCCCGTTCGCGGCGCCATCGTTCGCTTGACCGATGCGTGGCAAGAGATTCTCAAGCGACGCGCAGCCAATCCTGCAACGGGTGCCTATCCCCAACCAGTCACGGAATTGCTGGGTGAAATGTCGGCCGCTGCCGTTCTCATGCAAGCCAACATCAAATTCAACGGCGCTTTGGTGTTGCAAGTTTTTGGTGATGGCCCTGTGAAGTTGGCCGTCGTTGAGGTTCAACCTGATTTTGGGGTGCGTGCCACCGCAACGCTGCAAGGAAATGTAGGCTCTGAAGCGAGCTTAAGTCAGATGGTGAATCAAAACAACGAAGGTCGATGCGCCATCACCCTGGACCCTCTCGATCGATTACCAGGACAGCAAGCCTACCAAGGCGTTGTCCCTTTGTTTGGCGATCACAAAGAAAAGTTGGAAAAGCTGAGTGAGGTGCTAGAGCACTACATGCTTCAATCTGAGCAACTTGACACCACCCTCGTGTTGGCAGCCAACATGGACGTTGCCGCGGGCTTGCTAATTCAACGCTTGCCTTTGGAGGGGGCGGGCAATCTTGGCAAGCACTGGGATTCTGTCGCGCGTGAGTCTGCCCTGGGTCAAAGTGAAGACTACAACCGAATTTCAATTTTGGCAAAAAGTCTCAAGGCGGAAGAGTTGTTAGGGCTCGACGTTGACACAGTTTTGCACCGTTTGTTCTGGGAAGAACCTTTGTTGAGGTTCGCGCCTTTGCTGGGCGAAGAAGGACCCAAGTTTCGTTGCAGTTGCAGCCGTGAAAGAGTGGGGCGAATGATCAAGGGCCTAGGCGTCGAAGAGGCTGAAAGCATTCTCTCTGAGCGTGAAAACATTGAAGTAGGCTGTGAATTTTGCGGTGTGCTTTATCACTTTGATCCTGTTGATGCTGCAAGCCTGTTCACCCAGCTGCAGGCATCTCCGCCCCCAGGTCCTGCTGTGCACTGATGCTGGCTATTTCAGCAAATCGCTGAAAAGTTTGTGTTCGCAATCTGAGTCGCTGCACAAGTCACATCGCCAAGCTGTTTTTCCTCGGTTCAATCCAAACTGAGTCTCTTCTCGTTGGCCTTGCGCAGCCTTCATCTGGGGCCATGCCGTTTGGAGTGGCAATTGAACCTTCAGGGTCTCTTGGATGGCAAACAAAGCAGCCTTCAAACGGGCTTCGCCTTGTCCGTAAATGACTTTGAAGGGCAGTCTGGCTGAGTCCATGGCATGACGGATGAGGGTGTCGACGGGTGCGCGCACGTGCTCGCCGTCTCGTTGAAAGCCGTCAGGTACCCACGCCACATCCAAGCCCATCACGAGTGTTAAGTCAAATTGCGATTGCTGTGCCAAGGTCTTTTCGTAAAGCGATTGATCTTGAAAAAAATAGTCGCTGTAAACGGCTGTCATCAAGGAAGTGGTGTCGGCAATCACCCACCCCGTACCAATGGCAAAAATGGCATCAGCCTGTGCTTTTGCAATTTGAATTTGTTCGCGTGCATCGGGTGTTCGCGCATGGGCGAGGCACCACTCGCGCAAAGTTTCTGGCACCGTTGTCGCTGCTTGACCAAGGTCTCTCAGTGCATCGGTCATGGCGATGCTGAGGCTGGTTTTCCCCGTGCTTTCGGCACCCAACAAGGCAATGCGAATGGGTTTAGACGCTTTGTTTGGCACGCCAAGTCCTCCATCCGACAATGCTCAAGATCGCGAAAATGCCATAAAGAACAGCGGTCAGCCAAAGTGATTTCCAAACCATCAAGCCAACCGTTAAGAGGTTGACCAGTATCCAAACGCCCCAATTCTCCATTTTTTTTCGGCCCAACAAGTATTGAGCTGTGAGGCTCATTGCGGTGACCAAACCATCCCAAGGCGCTACATCACTGTCTGTGAAATGGTCCAGGAAATAAGTCAGTGCGGGCCATGCCACAAGGGTGGCAGCCAGCACCTTAAAACGTTCTGGTTTTTCAAGCCAAGAGATGGCGAGAGGCATGGAGGTTGTTGGGGCCTGCGATGGGGTCGCAACTTCTCCTTGACGCCATTGATGCCATCCCCATGCGGCCATCAAAATGAACATGAGTTGCAAAATTGATTCGCCATAAAGTTGGTTTTCCCAAAACACGGCACTGTAAAGTGCAGAGCTCAGGATGGCCAAGGGCCAACCCCAATGAATTTCTTTGATGTTGCAGTAGACCATTGCCAACGACAACAAGAAGCCGGCCAACTCGACCGGATTGATCATTTTTCGATCTGAACAAAAATTTCGTTGGCCTTCACCATGCCGAGTTCATGGCGGGCCCGTTCTTCTACGGTGTTCAAACCCTCTTTGAGATCGTTCACCTCAGAACTGAGTTGGCCATTGATGCGCTTGGCTTTGGCATTCAACTCGTTTTGCTCTTGAATCTTGTGCTCTAGGTCGAAGACCGTAGGGACACTGCCTTTGCCTAGCCAAATTTGACCTTGCAAGATCAGCAGCAAAGCGATCAAGAGGGCTGGCAGAAGGCGGTTGTCCATGAGCATTGAATGAAGCATTCAGGAAATATTAGCGCAAATTGTAAAACGCTGAGCGGCCTGGGTATTCCGCCACTTCGCCCAAGTCTTCCTCGATGCGCAACAGTTGGTTGTATTTGGCCAAGCGGTCGCTTCGGCTCATCGAGCCGGTTTTGATTTGTCCTGCGTTCAAACCCACTGCGATGTCTGCAATGGTGGCGTCTTCAGTTTCGCCAGAGCGGTGACTGATGACGGCGGTGTAGCCCGCGCGCTTGGCCATCTCAATGGCGGCAAAGGTTTCAGTCAATGTGCCAATTTGGTTGATTTTGATCAGGATTGAATTGGCAATGCCTTTGTCGATGCCTTCTTTCAAAATCTTGGTGTTGGTCACGAACAAGTCGTCGCCCACAATTTGAACTTTTTTGCCCAAACGGTCGGTGAGCAGTTTCCAGCCATCCCAGTCGCCTTCGGCCATGCCGTCTTCAATGCTGATGATGGGGTACTTGTCGACCCAAGTGGCCAACATGTCAATCCACTGCTCGCCCGTCAAAGACAAAGCTTCGCCTTCAAGCTCGTATTTGCCGTCTTTGTAAAACTCACTGGCTGCGCAGTCTAGGCCAATGGCAATTTGCTCACCTGCTGTGTAGCCGGCTGCGCTGATGGCATCCAGAATCATTTGGATCGCGGCTTCGTGGTTGGGGACGTTGGGTGCAAAACCACCTTCGTCGCCCACCGCAATGCTCATGCCTTTGTCGTGAATGATTTTTTTCAAAGCATGGAAAACTTCAGCACCATAACGCACAGCTTCACGGAAGTTGGGTGCGCCCAGGGGAATGATCATGAACTCTTGCAAATCAAGATTGTTGTTGGCGTGTGCGCCGCCGTTGATGACGTTCATCATGGGGACCGGCAATTGGCAAGCGTTCATACCGCCAAAGTAGCGGTACAAGGGCAGGCCCGATTCCTCGGCGGCTGCGCGGGCCACGGCCATGGAAACAGCCAACATGGCGTTTGCACCCAAGCGACTTTTGTTGTCTGTGCCGTCCAACTCGATCAATGTTTTGTCGAGGAAGGCTTGTTCGCAAGCGTCAAGTCCCAAGACGGCTTCAGAGATTTCGGTGTTGATGTGCTCAACAGCTTTCAAAACACCTTTCCCCAGATAACGGCTTAAGTCGCCATCGCGAAGTTCGATGGCTTCTCGGCTGCCAGTCGAGGCGCCCGAGGGCACTGCTGCACGTCCCATCACGCCAGATTCCAACAACACATCGCATTCAACGGTGGGGTTGCCGCGACTGTCTAAGATTTCACGACCCACAATGTCAACAATCGCACTCATTTTTCACTTCACTCTCTGTCTAATTTAAAAAACATTCAAAGCCAAAAGATTCAGACCACCCATCACTGGAAATTATTTTCAAGGAGCGGTTTCTTTTTGGTGACTGCATCCAGTTCCAAAAGGGTTTCCAGAAGGGCTTTCATGTGCTGCAAAGGCACGGCATTTGGGCCATCCGACATGGCTTGCGCTGGATTGGGGTGGGTTTCCATGAACAAGCCCGCCACGCCCACAGCCACCGCTGCGCGGGACAACACAGGGACCATTTCTCGCATACCGCCCGAACTGGTGCCTTGACCGCCAGGCAATTGAACCGAATGGGTGGCGTCGAACACCACCGGCGCCCCCGTTTCCCGCAGGATGGCCAAGCTTCGCATGTCGGACACCAAGTTGTTGTAACCAAAGCTGGCGCCGCGCTCGCAGGCCATGAAGTTGTCTTCAGCCAAGCCCGCTTCACGTGCTGCTGCGCGTGCTTTGTCAATCACATTCTTCATGTCATGAGGGGCTAAGAACTGACCCTTCTTGATGTTGACCGGCTTGCCAGACTGCGCAACAGCGCGAATGAAATCGGTTTGACGGCACAAGAAGGCGGGGGTTTGCAACACGTCTACAACGGCTGCGACTGCGGCGATGTCGGCTTCGGCGTGGACATCGGTGAGGATGGGAACATGCAGTTCGCGCTTGACCTTGGCCAAAATTTCCAAACCTTTGGCCATGCCTGGACCCCGAAATGTGACACCCGATGATCGATTGGCTTTGTCGTAACTGCTCTTAAAAATGAAGGGAATGCCCAGCGCAGAAGTGATTTCCTTCAGCGTCCCTGCGGTGTCCATTTGCAGTTGCTCAGATTCGATGACACAAGGCCCAGCAATCAAAAAAAAGCGTTGGTCGAGGCCAACATTAAATCCACACAATTTCATGGTGTTCCTAGAGGGGCGCTGCCAACTTAAGCGACGGCTTTCAGGTGCTTGGCGCCTTGCTGGTGGTCAACCGATGCTTTGATGAAGGCGTTGAACAAGGGATGACCGTCCCAGGGCGTTGATTTGAATTCAGGATGGAATTGCACGCCCACAAACCAAGGGTGTACCGAAGTCGGCAGCTCCACAATTTCAGTGAGTTTTTCGCGCTGAGTCAGGGCTGAAATAATCAGGCCTGCATTGCGCAGAGAGTCTAAATAATTGACATTGGCCTCATAGCGGTGGCGGTGACGCTCAGTGACCACGGGACCGTAAATGCCACGCGCCAAAGTTCCTTCAGTGACATCGGAACTTTGCGCGCCCAAGCGCATGGTGCCGCCTAAATCAGACTGTGCATCACGGACTTGAATGGTGCCGTCTGCATCTTTCCATTCATTGATCAAAGCAATGACAGGAAAGGGTGTTTCGGGTTCAAATTCGGTGCTGTTGGCATCCAGCATGCCCGCCACATGCCGGGCATATTCGATGGTGGCCACTTGCATGCCTAAGCAGATACCCAAGTAAGGTACTTTGCCTTCTCGCGCAAAACGAGCGGTTTGAATTTTGCCCTCAATGCCACGTTTGCCAAAACCGCCAGGCACCAGAATTCCGTCAAATTTGGCCAATTGGGCAACAGATTCGGGCGTGATGGTTTCGGAGTCTAGGTGCTCAATTTTCACGCGCACATGATTGCGCATGCCGGCGTGACGCAAAGCTTCGTTGACAGATTTGTAACTGTCTGACAATTCAACGTACTTGCCCACCATGGCAATGGTGATTTCACCTTGCGGATGTTCAGTTTCATAGACCAAGTCGTCCCAACGCTTCAGGTTGGCTGGCGGTGTGTTGATGTGCAGACGGTCGCAAATAAGGCCATCTAAGCCTTGCTCGTGCAAAACACGTGGCACTTTGTAGATGGTGTCGACATCGGGCATGGAGATCACACCCCAAGTTTGAACATTGGTAAAAAGAGAAATTTTGTCTTTCTCATCATCCGGAATCATGCGGTCTGCGCGGCACAGCAAGGCATCAGGCTGAATCCCAATTTCGCGCAACTTTTGCACCGTGTGTTGTGTGGGCTTGGTTTTTAATTCGCCTGCGGCCGCAATCCAAGGCACATAAGTAAGGTGCACGAAGGCGGTATTGTGAGGGCCTGAGCGCAAGCTCAGTTGACGAACCGCTTCTAGAAATGGCAGTGATTCAATGTCACCCACGGTGCCGCCAATCTCCACAATGGCCACGTCGACAGCTTCAGGTGTGCCAAACCCAGCACCGCGCTTGATAAAGTCTTGAATTTCGTTGGTAATGTGGGGAATGACTTGAACAGTCTTGCCCAAATAATCGCCCCGGCGCTCTTTTTCTAAGACGCTTTTGTAGATCTGGCCCGTGGTGAAGTTGTTGGCCTTCTTCATGCGGGTGTTGATGAAGCGTTCGTAATGGCCCAAGTCGAGGTCGGTTTCGGCACCATCGTCGGTGACAAACACCTCACCGTGTTGGAATGGTGACATGGTGCCGGGGTCGACGTTGATGTACGGGTCCAGCTTGATGAGGGTGACTGAAAGGCCGCGCGATTCTAGGATCGCGGCAAGAGAGGCGGAGGCAATTCCCTTACCGAGGGAAGACACCACACCACCAGTGACGAAGACGAATTTAGTCATGTCCAGGACGGGAGGCAAAGCACCCGAGAGATGGAAAACAAGATTATAAAGGTCTCCCGATCTGCTACATTGCCGAACATGAACGATTTGCACGGAAAACGCATTGTTTTAGGACTCACAGGGGGCATTGCCTGCTTCAAGGCGGCCGAACTGTGCCGATCTCTTGTCAAAGCAGGTGCGCTGGTGCAAGTGGTGATGACGGATGCTGCAATGCAGTTCATCACCCCTGTCACCATGCAGGCACTGTCTGGCGAGCCGGTTTACACCTCTCAGTGGGACCCGCGTGAGGGCAACAACATGGCCCACATTAACCTCAGCCGAGAAGCTGACGCCATTCTGATAGCACCCGCCAGCGCCGATTTCATGGCCAAGTTGATCCATGGCAAAGCCGATGAACTGCTCAGTTTGATGTGCCTTGCCAGACCGATTCAAACCGTGCCTCTGATTTTGGCGCCGGCCATGAACCGCGAAATGTGGGCCCATCCCGCAACCCAGCGAAACGTGGCGCAACTGAAAGCCGATGGCGCGCATGTTCTGGATGTCGGCCAAGGAGACCAGGCCTGCGGAGAAACCGGTGATGGTCGCATGTTGGAGGCGGAAGAAATTGTGGAAGAGTTGTTGTCCTTTTGGACACCCAAGTGCCTCAAGGGTCATCATGTTTTGATCACCGCAGGGCCAACCTACGAGGCCATTGACCCTGTTCGAGGGATAACCAATTTGTCCAGTGGCAAGATGGGTTTTGCCATCGCACGGGCGGCACAGCATGCAGGTGCTCAGGTTTCTTTGGTATCTGGGCCCGTGAGTTTGACAACTCCCCGAGGCGTTCACCGAGTGAATGTGCGATCTGCTTTGCAAATGCAAGAGGCTGTCCTGAATGCCGTTTCTCAAGCCACAGTTTTCATTGCTGCCGCCGCGGTTGCCGATTGGCGGCCAGAAAGCGCGGCAAATCAGAAAATCAAAAAAGATGGCCAAGGGGTCACGCCGACGCTTCACTTTGTTGAAAACCCAGACATTTTGGCCACTGTTGCGCAGTCCAGTCGGGCTCAAAAAGGCCATTTGTTTTGTGTCGGCTTTGCAGCAGAGAGTCACGATTTGCTCGCACACGCGACGGCCAAGCGAGCACGCAAAGGCGTGCCCTTATTGGTTGGAAATATTGGGCCCAGCACCTTCGGGCAAGACGACAACGCTTTGTTGTTGGTCGATGCTGAGGGCGCCAAAGAACTGCCTCGAGATTCCAAAACCCAGCTGGCGCATGATTTGGTGGAAGACATTGCCAAGCGACTTGGCACCCCTCACTTTTAAAATACCATGAATGTTGATTTGAAAATTCTCGACCCGCGCATGGCAGGCCATTTGCCAGCCTACGCAACGCCTGGCAGTGCAGGTTTGGATTTAAGGGCTTGCTTGGATGCGCCCATCGTATTGCAGCCCAATGCATGGCAACTTATTTCCACAGGCCTCTCGGTTTATTTGAAAGATCCAGGGTATGCCGCCATGCTTTTACCGCGCTCGGGTTTGGGGCACAAGCACGGCATTGTCTTGGGGAATTTGGTAGGCTTGATTGACAGCGATTACCAAGGACCGCTCATGGTGAGTTGTTGGAATCGCAGCCAAGAGGCCTTCACCATCCAGCCCATGGAGCGAATTGCTCAAATGGTGATCGTTCCTGTGATCCAGGCGACATTCAATGTGGTCACTGAATTTGAAGCGCCTAGCCTTCGCGGTGCGGGTGGCTATGGCTCCACTGGAAAAAACTGAACTTAAACAGCGTCAGCGCCAGATCTAGAATTCAATGCAGCAAGCCGCTAGAGGCATCCGGTTCTCCGTCTGTCTCAATCTTGAAGAAACCAGTGCCGCAAGTTCCTGCTTCTTGTTCCTCATTGCTCGCTGATCGAACGTGGGTCACCTTGAGGCTGAGTCGCAAGGCGATGCCTGCTAAAGGGTGATTGCCGTCCAGCACCACATGCTCCGGATATATTTCAGTGATGGTGTACAGCGCGTTGCGGGGGGCATCGGGGTTGCAGCCAGCAGGCAAGGCAGTGCCCTCAATGGTGAGGCCTTCCTGAATGTCTTTGGGAAACAAAGCCTTCGGCTCCAAAAACAACAAGTTTTCATCGAAATCGCCAAACGCATCTTCGGGTTCGAGGTGTAAATCGACTTTGGCGCCCACGGTATGGCCTTGGAGAGCCTCTTCAATTTTGGGCAGCAAATCATGCCCTCCGAGAAAAAATGCCACGGGCTCGTCAAGCTCGTCCAAAACCTCACCCAAAGTATCTTTGAGCGTCCAGGTCAACTCGACCACACATTGAGAAGTAATATCCATTCCAGAATTGTCGCATTTTTGAAAACAAATTGAACCACCCCACCATGCAAAAAAAAACGCCTTTAGCCCTTTTGGGTGGCTTGTCGCCTGAGCAATTCATGAAAAGGCACTGGCAGAAGAAGCCACTGCTCATTCGCCAAGCCATTCCTCAGATGAAAGCCTTGATTGAACGTGGAGCCTTGATGGACATGGTTGAGAGCGAGGAGGTGGAGTCGCGCTTGATTGTCCGGAAAGGCGAAAAATGGACTTTGAAAAAAGGCCCCATGCGCCGTCAAAATTTGCCTTCTTTCAAGACGCCCGCATGGACAGTGTTGATTCAAGGCGTTGATTTGCACCATGAGGGGGTGCATGGACTGCTGCAACAATTTCGCTTTGTTCCAGATGCGCGGCTGGACGATCTAATGATCAGCTACGCTTCCGATGGCGGCGGTGTGGGGCCCCACTTTGACAGTTATGACGTTTTTTTACTGCAAGCGCATGGTCAAAGAAAATGGCGCATTGGCCGACAGAAAAAATTCGAACTGCAAGAGGACGTGCCCCTTAAAATTTTGAAAGAGTTCAAGCCTGAAGCTGAATTTGTATTGAATCCCGGCGATATGCTTTATCTTCCGCCCGGGTATGCCCATGATGGCATTGCATTGGGTGAATGCATGACTTATTCTGTGGGTTTTAAAGTGCCCCGACGTGCAGAGTTAGCCAGCGAATTGTTCACAGGATTGTCTGAGGAGATGGCAGACGCGTGCGGGACAGTGAAAGATGTGATTTACGCTGATCCTAAGCAAGGGGCTGCCATTCAAGATGCGGGCATTCCAAAGTCCTTGCAGCAGTTTGCAAAACAGGCAGTGGCGCAAGCTTTAAAAAATCCTCAAATGTTAAATTGTTTATTGGGCGAATCTTTGACAGAGCCCAAGGCCAATGTATGGTTTGACCCACCTGATCAAGATGATCTTCAAACCTATCAGTGGCCCTGCGATATTCGCTTGGATCGGCGAACCAAAATGCTGTTTGATGCCCAACATGTGTTTGTCAACGGTGAGAGTTTTCGTGCCACAGGGCAAGACGCTAAATGGCTCAGAAAATTGGCCAATCAAAAGTTTTTGGAGGCTAGATTTGCAAAAAATTTGAGCCAAACAGCTGCAGAACTGGTTCAAGCATGGTGGGAGGAGGGGTGGTGGCAAGCCACCTCAGGGGAGTAAAAGCCAGTGTAAGTGTTAAGACGCTATAATCCGAGGCTGAACAGTAGGAACTCGAGTGCTTGCTGTTCTGTCAACAGGATCCATTCCCTGATGACAATTTCCCGGAAATTGTTTTTTCACTAACTTTAAGGAAAATAATCATGAACAAGTCCCTCGTTTTGGCTGCTGTGATCGCTGCTGCTGCTTTGGCTGCTTGCGGTAAAAAAGAAGAAGCTGCTGCCCCTGCACCAGCACCAGCAGCTGCTGCACCAGCAGCACCTGCAGCTCCAGCTGCTGACGCAAAGCCTGCTGATGCTGCTGCGCCTGCTGCCGCACCTGCTGCTGCCCCAGCTGCACCTGCTGAAGCTCCAAAGAAGTAATTCTTGGGAAGCCTTGAAAACCCCGCTCTGCGGGGTTTTTTTTCGCCCTTTCAATTGAAATACGTGAGCTCAAATTGAATTGAGGCTCTCCAATTTACTTGATCTCGTCAACCAGTAGTTTGACGATTTTCTCGGCGTTGCTTGATGCGTCAGGCATGCCGTCAGGAGCCTGAACGACGACAGTGGAAACCTCGCCCTTGCTGGTAACCGCAATTCGGTATTTTGCCAGGGTGGGTGTTGGCTTTTCGCTGGTGAAAAGCTTCGCAAAAAATCCGGGTTCTTTTTCTGTGGCGCCAGGCGGCGCATAACGAACAAAGAAGACGCCTTGGGCACGATCACGGTCTTCGACTGTGAAGCCTGTTCGATCGATGGCCACCCCTACACGGCGCCATGCGCGATCAAAACCATCTTGAATTTCAATCACAGGCAGGTTGTTGACGCGGGTCATTTTGACGTCTGCGGCTTGTGAGCCAGAGGGGGCGCCAGAACTTACTAGGGGAGAGGTGGCCGAATTCTCAACGACGCTGGCCTTGGCCGCAGAAGCGCCACCTAAGCGCAACATCATCCTGCGCAAGAATTCAATCTCCAATTCAGGATCAGCGGGTCGGGGTGACCAAATGACAGCATCTTTGAGGCTGGTGGTGTAAATCTCGGCCAAGCCCCGGTGAGTGACGGTGATCTCGACGCCATTGGGTGTGCGCTCAACCCGAGTGCGAAAACGATCGCGTTCTCCCGAGGATTGAATTGATTCGAGAAGTTTTCCAAGCGTTTGGCGAATAAAGTTTTTTGGCAGTTTTGCTCTGTTTTCAGCCCAGTCGGTTTCCATGATGCCTAGTTCGGGTTGATCCGTTGTGAGCACAAAGCCGCTGTCTTTCCAAAATTCGCGCAGAGGTTCCCAGATGGCATTGGCATTCTGGGTAACCACCAAGAAACGCTGCGAGCCTGAGCGAACAATTCGCGCTTCACCTGATGCGTTGGTGGCGGTGCCCTTGTCTGAGGCTGGGGCCGAAACAGGTGCCGTTGAATTGACGATGGCCAAAGCGCTGTTGGCGCCTGACACTTGATAGCGAGAGTCTCTGCGCAGTTGAGTCAGATCGGGGGGAACTTCTAATGTTGAGGCTTGTTTGCTGGCACTTTTGTAATCCACTTTACTGTCCTCTAGGGAGGAGCATGCTGAAAGAAGGCCAGAGAGCAAGGCCGCGCAGGCCAATGAACTCAGAGTGTGCTTATAGCGTTTAAATCGATTCACGAGAGGGTCCTTAAATGAGTCCGCTGGCACGCAATGCGGCCTCAAGCACGGGCTCTTGAGATTTTGAGAGAGGTGTCATGGGCAGTCGCAATGTACTGCCACACAAGCCCATTTTGGCCATGGCCCATTTGACAGGAATGGGGTTGGCTTCTACAAATAACTTTTGATGAACAGGCATCAATTTGAATTGAATTTCCATGGCTTTTTGAACTTGGCCCGCCATGGCGGCCACACACAATTCGTGCATCAGGCGAGGTGCAATGTTGGCAGTCACGCTGATGTTGCCTTTGCCACCGCAAAGCATGAGCGCAACCGCCGTTGGGTCATCGCCTGAATAAACTGCAAATTTTTTCGGCAGTTCTCGAATCAACCATTGTGCACGTTCAATGTTGCCAGTAGCTTCTTTGATGCCCACAATGCTTGAGACTTGGGCCAGACGAAGCACCGTGTCGTGCTGCATATCGGCTACCGAGCGTCCGGGGACGTTGTACAAAATGATGGGCAGATCTGGCACCGCGTCAGCAATCGCTTTGAAGTGTTGGTACAAACCCTCTTGAGTGGGCTTGTTGTAATAGGGGACCACCTGAAGTTGGCAATCGGCGCCCACACTTTGAGCGAATTTTGCGAGTTCGATGGCTTCAGCGGTTGAGTTGGCACCACAACCGGCCATGATGGGCACGCGGCCCTTCGCCTGCTCGACTGACACACGAATAATCTCGCGATGTTCTTGCACATTCACAGTGGGCGATTCGCCGGTGGTGCCCACCACGCAAATGCAATCTGTGCCTTCTGCAATGTGCCAATCGATCAGTTTTCGCAGGCTGGCGTAATCGACAGAACCGTCCTCCAACATGGGAGTAACCAAAGCGGGAGTGCTGCCAGTAATGGGTTGAAAAGTTTTCGTCATGGCCAATGAAAAGAGCGACAAATGAGCATTCTAACGACTGCTAAGGCAAAACGGACGCGCCAAGTCATTGACTTGGTGAGCGGCCACAATTCTCTGAACAAATTTTGCAGGTGAATCCCAGAACCCATCTTCGTAGGCGATGACGCGAAGCGGTGCGCATGTTTGCAGCAGTTCCCCGGGTTTGAGTAAAAAGTCCGGCCTTGAAGGCTTGCCAATTTTCTCGTGACCTATCGCAAAGGTCTCGTAAATGAGAAGACCTTCTGGGGCCAAGCATTCCAAAATGCGAGGCATTAAGGGGCGCCACAAGTAATTGGTGACCACCACGACATCAAAGGTCTGGTGTTTCAAGGGCCAGGGGCCGCTCTCTATGTCAGCCTCGATCACTTGCCCATAGGTAAGGGCTTGCGCCAAGGCCTCGGCCGAGCGGTCTACCCCCGTGCAATGGTGACCTAGGCCCTGCAAATACTGCATGTGTCTGCCTGCGCCACAAGCCAGGTCCAAGACCTGACTTTGGGGTTTGGCCAAGTGCGACCATCGCTGAACCCAAAGGGATGGGGCTTCTGTGCCATGCATCTGTCAATACTCCTGATGAATCTCATTCGCTGGTAAGCGGCCTGACCCGCATGATGCACGATTGTGGCGGCCCTGGATGGGTTAACTGTAAATTTATCCAGTACTTTGACTGTTTTCACACTACAATCTGCGCCCATGGCCACATCTACCTCGACTTCAAACCCATCTCCTGAATATGGCGAAGGCTCCATTCGCGTCTTGAAAGGCTTAGAGCCCGTCAAACAACGCCCGGGCATGTACACCCGAACCGACAACCCCTTGCACGTGATTCAAGAGGTATTGGACAACGCGGCCGACGAGGCATTGGCGGGTCATGGAAAAAAAATCAAAGTCACCTTGCATGCCGATGGCTCGGTCAGCATTGAAGACGACGGCCGCGGCATTCCGTTTGGATTGCATCCCGAAGAAAAAGCGCCAGTCATTGAACTGGTGTTCACGCGCTTGCATGCGGGCGGCAAGTTCGA